>NZ_JBSGBK010000015.1:0-131709 GCF_053601215.1 Amycolatopsis sp. NPDC004772 | reverse complement strand
GGCCGGGGTGAACCAGCAGCTGATCTCGTACTACTTCGACGGCAAGGAAGGCCTGTACCGGGCGATGTCGGAGGGGTGGGGACAGCGGCAGAGCGAACTGATGGCGCCGGACCTGCCGCTGTCCGAACAGGTCCGGCGGATGGCTCTGGAAACGTTGGAAAGCCGCGATGGCGTCCGGCTGCTGGCGTGGTCGGGCCTGGAGTACGAAGGCCCGGAAACCGACCCCGACCACGCGCCGCGCACGCAGCGCCTGACCGGGACGGTGGAGCGGCTCGGCGCGCTGAAGGCCGAGGGCCGTCTCCCGGACTGGGCCGACCCGGAGTGCCTCACGGTGCTCCTGATGGCGGCGGCGATGGCCCCGGTGACGTTGCCGCACGTGGTCGACGGCCTGACCGGGACGCAGGCGGACTCGCCCGAGTTCGTCCGGCGGTACGCCGACCAGCTGGCCAGCCTGATCGAGCACCTGGAGTCCACCGGCCCTTAGTGCGTGACGGGTTCGGCGGCGGCGGTCGCGGTGGCAGCCGGCGCGGCAGGCCCGGGCGTGCTCGCCGGAGCACTGGGCCCGGCCAGCGCCAGCCCGGCGAACAGCGCGACCAGGACGATGCCCAGCGCGGTGCGGAGAAGGGCGGAAACGGAACAGACGACCATCATGGCAGACTCCTCGGAATTCCCCGGTGAACGGGATTCGGTGGATTTCACGGTGGTTCCGCGAAATTCCGGTCTGTATCGATGGTGCGCGCCGGACACCGGTCGCGACAAGGTGTTTCCCGTTGCCGGCAACGGCTTTCGCCGAGGAAACCCACCTCGCCGGCTCGGAACTCAATGCGTGGTCATGACGGCAACCTCACCCTGGATTTCGACTTCCCTGCGGTTGATCGCCGCGACGGAAGCCTTCGCTACCCCGCCGGGCGCGGTGGCCAGTTAGTGTCCAGCTTTTGACCTGTTTTCCCCAGGGCAGACCTACCGCGGCCGTCGTGAGTGGTAAGGCGGGTTCTAACCCGCCTTACCACTCACGACCGCCGCGGGAGGAGCGGTCAGTGGGCGTACACCTCGAACTCGTATAGCGAGTAGCCGTACTTCGTGCCGCGCTGGACGCCCTGCATCTTGACGAACCGGGCCGTCGTCGCGGCGAACGAGACGTTGTCCTGCCCGCCGTCGCCGTCGGTCACCACGGCCGCGTCCGTCCAGTGCACCGCGTCCGGCGAGAGCTGGATCCGGTAGCTCTTGCCGAAGGCGGATTCCCAGTTGAGCAGCACCCGCGAAACCTGCTGGACCGAGCCGAGGTCGACGGTGATCGCCTGGTCGTCGCTCCAGTCGCTGGCCCAGCGGGTCGAGGCGTTGCCGTCGATCGCGTTCGACGCCGGCGAGTTGTAGAAGCCGGACTCGGCGCTCGTGGCGCTGACCGTCTTCGCCGCCGCCAGGTTGGCGATGTTGTCGCCGCGGTGCGCCGCGTACTCGACGACCTGCTGGAACGTCGGCCGGTTCTGCCAGCTGATCTTGTCCTGCGTGATGCCGCCGAGCGGGTTCTGGACGATCGAGTCGGCGCACCACTGGTCACCGGCCGAGCAGTTCGCGTCACCGGGGTAGACGGTGTTCGCGGCCTGACCGGCGGCCGTGGTCAGCGAGTCGACGAGCGCCTGGCGGCACGCGGTGACGTCGCCGCCGCCGCAGAACGTCTGCGCGAGCGGGCCCGCGACCGGCTGGCCGAGCACCTGCCGGATGTCCTTGCTGACGTAACCCCACCAGCCGTACTGGAACGACGAACCCTTGTGGGGCTGGCCGGTGTGCCGGCCGTTGCCGTTCTGCCAGCCGGACGGGCTCTCGTTGATGCCGAGCACGCTCGTCATCGCGTTGTAGGCGTTGTCGCCCATGCCCGGCTTGAACTCGGCCTGGACCAGCAGCGGCCACCAGGCGTCGAAGATGCGGATCGCGTCCGCGTCGGCGTAGGTCTTGCTCCCCGGCGAGGTCTCCTTGCGCAGGTGGCCGTTCGTGAGCCACGTCTTGAGCTTCGCCTCGGCGTCCGCCGCCGCGCCGGTGGTCGGCGTCTTGTCGAGCACCTGCAGCAGCAGCGGCAGGACGCGTTCGGCGCGCAGGTCGGCCAGCGCGGCGTCCGCCATCGCCTGGGTCAGGTTGACCCGGGTGACCTTGGTGCCGCTGGTGATCAGCTGCTTGACCCGCGAGTCGAGCAGGTCGACGCGGTGCACGGCGGACTTGTCCGCACCCGCGGCCGCGTACCCGTTGGCCTGGGCGTTGTTCCAGCTGACGTAGTAGTCCTGGTTGACCGACTGCGGGTGCTGCGCCGCCGGCGTGTAGTTCGCGACGTTGCCCGCCGGGTTCCAGCCGATCCAGTCGTGGCCCTGGTCGCCCCACACCGGCAGGTTCGGGTCCACATCGGACTGCCGGGCCGGGTTGGCGCCGGAGTTGAAGTAGGCGATGTCCTTCGAGTCGGCGTAGAACCAGTTGAAGGTGAAGTTGATGTCGGAGGCGGCCTTCTGGAAGTCCGCCGCGGACTTGACGAAGGTCGGGTCGTTCAGCTCCTGGAAGCCGATCAGCGAGTCGACCTCGTGGAAGTAGGACGACCGCAGGGCCGCGTACGCCACCGGCTTGCCGCCGACGGTCGCCCGGCTCTGCACCGGCCCGTACTTGGTGCGGTAGCTGCGCAGGGTGTACGAACCCGCCGCGGTGCCGTCGGCGACCGTCGGCTTCCAGGCGTTCTTCACCTCGACGGTGTCCATCGGGATGCACTTGCCCTGGTAGGTGTAGTAGTTCGAGTCCTTCGTCGGCGTGCCGCCGTTCGGGTCGCACAGCTGCAGCGCGTAGGTGTCGACGATGTCCTGCGCCGACGTCGTCGCGCTCCAGGAGTAGTCCTGGCCGCGGCCGAGGAGCGTGTACATGCTCAGCCCGGCGAAGGCCGCGCCGCGCGAGCTGATGCCCGGGCCCTGCAGTTCCTGCAGGAGCAGCAGCTGCGGGGCGAAGTACCCGGTCTGCGGGCCGAACACGGCGACCGGGTGGCCGCTGGCGGTCTTGGCGCCGGAGACGAGCAGCGCGTTGGACATGCCGTGCTTCTCGCTCAGCAGGTTGGCCGGCAGCACGCCGTTCTCGAACATGCCGCGGGCGGGCTCCTGCTCGGCGGGCGCGGCGACGTCCACAGTGGACGGCGTCGCGGTGGCGGCTGAGCCGGTCTTGTCGAACACCAGCTGCTGCGGCGTCACCGAGTTCTTGTCCGGCAGCGCGCGGCCGACGGCGTTGGCCGGCGTCTTGCCGTACGGGAAGGTCTGGCCGTCGTGGAGCGTCTTGACGGCTTCGGGGTCGTCCTCCGCGCGCAGGCTCTGCCACACCTTCTCGCCCTGCACGACGCCGTACTTCTCCTGCAGCGCCAGCTTCGCGATGGCGTTCTGGACCTCGCCGCCGCCACCCGCGCCGAACTCGGCCCCGACCAGCGAGGCCAGCGCGACCAGGTCGGTCAGCTTGAACGGGTCGATCGAGCCGGCGTTGGTGATCGAGTCGACGTGCCCGGTCAGCACGTACTCGCCGGGGAAGTACCGGCCGTTGTAGGAGTCGGAGATGTACTTGTTGATGCCGTCCACGTAGGCCTGCGCGTCGGCGAGGCCCTGCGCGCCGCGCGGGCCGCTGGCGGCCGTGCGGTCGATCTGCTGCTGCAGCTCGGCTTCGGTGTACGGCGCGTTCGCGAAGAACTGCTGCTCGAGTTCACGGTTGGCCTCGGCGCCACCGGCGAACGACGTCACCTGGCCGCGGGCCGCGTGCCGCAGCACGTCCATCAGCCACAGCCGGTCCTGCGCCGCCGCGTACCCGGCGCCGAACTCGGTGCCGGCGCGGGTGGTCCCGGTGATGTGCGGGACGCCGAGGGCCTTGTCCCGCACGATGGTGACGTCGGCGCGCGGCTTCGTCGTGCTCGCCACCTGGTCGGCCGGGACGCCGAACGAGGAGTCGTTGAAGTACTGGTTGATCGCGCCGGTGGTCAGCGTCTTGTAGCCGCCGGCCAGCGAGGCGTACTTGCCGAGCTGGTCGGCCGAGTGCGCCGGGCGGGTGCCGAACACCTTGTGCGCCAGGATTTCCGCGAGGGTGGCGCTGCCCTGTTCACCGGGCGGGAGGATGTCGCTGCACTGCCCCCCGCAGTAGTCGTCGGGCGACACGGCCGCCTGAGCGGCCGGCGCGGTGACGGCGACCTGGGTGAGCCCGGCCACGAGGGCCCCCAGTGCCGTTACGGTCAGGGCGCGGATGCGTCGTCGCATACCGGGCTCCCCTCAGTCCAGAAGAGTGACGAAGCGCACGCTACCCAGCAGTAGGCTAAGTGTGAAGACTTTTCGCGTTTTTCCCCTCCTTGGGCGTAGTCCGATCGGCGCAGCCGGAACGGCGTGGGTACGGTGAGGCCCATGACCTTGGAAAAGCCCCTCATCGACCGCCCGGACGGACCTGCGCCGGCCGACCTCGAGATCACCGACATCACGGTCGGTGACGGCGCGGAGGCCACGGCGGGCAAGACCGTCACCGTGCACTACGTGGGTGTCTCGCACTCGACCGGCGAACAGTTCGACGCGTCCTGGGACCGCGGTGAGCCGCTGCGCTTCGGCCTCGGGGCCGGCCAGGTCATCTCCGGCTGGGACCAGGGTGTCGCGGGGATGAAGATCGGCGGCCGCCGCAAGCTGGTCATCCCGCCGCACCTGGCCTACGGCGACCGCGGCGCGGGCGGCGTGATCAAGCCGGGCGAGACGCTCGTCTTCGTCGTCGACCTGGTCGGCGTGAACTAGTTCATTCCCGGCAAACCGGCCCCGGCATCCCCGCCGGGGCCGGTTTTTTGCTCCAAGCAGCGCCTTCGCGGCGCCCGAGCCGTCGCTACCCTCGCAAGTGATCACCGGCAGCCATCGCCGGTGCACGAAGAGGGGGATCCACCGATGCGCGTTCGCGCCGTGTTTTCCGCTGCCCTGCTGACGCTGGCCGCCGGTCTCGCCACCGCGGCGCCGGCCTCGGCCGTGGCCAACGGCTCCGACGTCCCGGCCGGCCAGTTCGGCTTCGCCGCCAAGCTCACCATGACGAACATCCCCAGGCCCGATGGCACGAAGTACAACAGCGCGTGCTCGGGCGCCCTGATCGCGGCGAAGTGGCTCATCACCGCCGGTCACTGCTTCCACGACGCCAACCGCAACCGCGTCTCCGGCCCGGTGCCGTACCCGACGTCGGTGCTGCTCGGCACGGTGAACCAGAGCACGCCCGGGGTGGTCCGCAACGTCGTCACCGTCTACCAGGCGAGCGCGAACGACATCGCGATCGCCACCCTCGACGCGGACGTCACCGGCATCACCCCGCTGACGGTCAACCGGGTCACGCCGTCGGCCGGCCAGCTGCTGACCCTGGCCGGCTGGGGCAGCCTCACCGCCACCAACCCGGCCCCGTCGACGAAGCTGCAGCAGGGCACCGTGAAGGTCGGCCAGGTCGCCGCTTCGACGCTCGGCGTGCAGGGGGTGGCCCCGACGTCGACGACGAGCGCCTGCGTCTACGACTCGGGTGCGCCCTACTTCGTCGCGGCCGGCTCCGGCGGCCAGCTCGTGTCCGTCGAGTCGTCCGGCCCGGACTGCCCGCACAACCAGCTCGAGACGACCTCGCGCGTGGACGTCGTCGCGGACTGGATCGCCGCCCACACCGGCTGAGCCCGCGGCCGGGCGTCACCCGGGTGACGCCCGGCCAGGGAATTCCCAGGACGGGAGGCGCGGCCCTAACGTCGGACGTCGACCACCGACTCGACGAAGGGGAAGAATGCGCCTGCGCGCCCTGCTCGCCGCTGCTGTCTTGACCGTCTCCACCGCTCCCGCCGCCTGGGCCGTCGCCCACGGCACCGACGTCCCACCGGGCCGGTACGGGTTCGTCGCGAAGCTGGCGATGACGAAGATCCCACGCCCGGACGGCTCGACGTACAGCAGCTACTGCACGGGTGCGCTGGTCGCGCCCGCCTGGATCCTGACGACCGGCCACTGCTTCCACGACGCCCACCGCGACCGGGTCTCGGGCAAGGTCCCGTACCCGACGACGGTGACGCTGGGCCTGACCGACGAGGAGGCGGAGTCGGGCATCGCCCGCAAGGCGACCGAGGTCCTCCAGGCGACGGAGAACGACGTCGCGCTGGTCCGCCTCGACTCCCCGGTGACCGCGGTGACGCCGCTGGCGGTGAGCCGCGCGGTCCCGAAGGTCGGCCAGCAGCTGACGCTGGCGGGCTGGGGCAGCCTCACGGCCGCGAACCCCAAGCCGGCCACCCGCCTCCAGCAGGGCACGGTGGCGATCGCGAAGGTGGACCCGACGACGCTGGGTGTCCGCGGCGCGGCCCCGGAGATCACCACGAGCGCGTGCACGTACGACTCCGGCGCCCCCTATTTCTCGGGCGATCAGCTGGTCTCGCTGGAAGCCACCGGGCCGGACTGCCCGCACGCGGGCGTCGAAACGACGAGCCGGGCGGACGTCATCGCGGACTGGATCACCACCCACACGGCGTAACTTCGCCCAGGGCGAACAGGGGTTCGTGACATACCCCACGGCCTGGTCCAAGTCATGAAAAAGGGCCCCGGCGGGGAGCCGGGGCCCTTTTCGATGTGGGCGAGGAGGGAGTTGAACCCTCACGTCCTTTCGGACACACGGACCTGAACCGTGCGCGTCTGCCATTCCGCCACTCGCCCGAGTGCTTCCTTGCGGCAGCGAGGAGAAGACTAGCAGGTCGTTTTAACGGCTTTCACCGGGGGCCGTGTAGAGGCTGGCTCACCCGGATAGGATCGGTGCGGAAGCACACGTGTGAGGAGGTTTTCCCCGGTGGGCCGCGCCGAACGATTCGACAGGCGACTCGAGAACCTGGTGGGGAACACTTTCGCGCGCATGTTCGGTGGCAACGTCGTCACGCAGGAAGTGGCGATCGCCCTGGAGCGGGAGAGTGAGGAGAACGTTCGTGAGCTGGCAGGCGGTCGGCAGCTCGCCCCGAATCACTACATCGTGTCCTTGGGGACGGCTGACCACGAGCGCATGGCCGGTGACGAGCAACGCGTCACCCAGGTGCTGGCGAAGGCGGTCGCGGAACACCTCGCCGCCGAGGGCCTGGACACCTATGGTGACGTCGTCGTATCACTCGAGCGCAACGAGGCGCTGCATACTGGACAGTTCAAGACCCGTTCGTCCGTCGATCCCGACGCCCGCCCCTCAGGCGCCGGTTCACCGCGGTCGGCACGACCCAGCAACGCAGGAGACCCAGCAATGAGCCAGCCCCCCGGCTACGGCCAATACGACCAGGGTGACCCGTACGGCCAGCAGGGCCAGTACGGCTACGGACAGCAGGGTGGCCAGCAGCCCGGGTACGACCAGGGTTACGGCCAGCAGGGTGGATACGACCAGTACGGCGGCCAGCAGCCCCAGGGCGGCGGCTACGACCAGTACGGCCAGCCGCAGCAGGGTGGTGGCTACGACCAGTACGGCCAGCAACCCCAGGGCGGCGGCTACGACCAGGGCTACGCGCAGCCCCAGGGCGGCGGCTACGACCAGGGCGGTTACGCGCAGCCTCAAGGCGGCGGCTACGACCAGGGCGGCTACGGCCAGCCCCAGGGCGGCGGCTACGACCAGGGCGGCTACCAGCAGGGTGGCTACGACCAGTACGGCGGCCAGCAGCAGGGCGGGTACGACCAGTACGGCCAGCAGCAGGCGTACGGCCAGCCGGCCGGTGACCCGTACGGCCAGCAGGGCGGCTACGCCCCGCCGGCGCCGGGTCGCGCGCTCGCGGCGAGCCTGCAGCTGGACGACGGCTCGAACCGGACGTACTCGCTGAAGCAGGGCGGGAACGTCGTCGGCCGCGGCCAGGACGCGGACTTCCGCCTCCCGGACACCGGCGTCTCGCGCCGGCACCTGGAGATCACCTGGGACGGCCAGAGCGCGACGCTCGCCGATATCGGCTCGACCAACGGCACCACGGTGAACGGCACGCCGGTCCAGACCTGGCAGCTCGCCGACGGCGACGTCATCCGGGTGGGTCATTCGTCCCTCGTGTTCCGTACACAGGGCTGACTCGGGACCCGGAATACTGTTCCCGCAGAATTGACGTGCGGGGGGACCGCGGCGTACCCGCGTCGCGGCTGCGCGGAAGAGTCGGGAGCGGACACACCAAGTGCCAGAGCTGGTCGTACAACTCACCAGGGTGGGCTTCCTCGTGCTGCTCTGGCTCTTCGTGTTCGCCGCGCTCAGAGTCGTCCGGTCGGACCTCTACGCGGCGTCGGGCATGCGCGTCCAGGTGCCGACCTTCGGGCGCAAGAAGGAGAAGAAGCCGCGCAACAGCAAGTCGCCGCAGCAGCTGCTGGTCACCCACGGCGCGCTGGCGGGGACGCGCATCGCGCTGGACGGCCGGCCGATCCTGATCGGCCGGGCCGACGACTCCACGCTGGTCCTCGACGACGACTACGCGTCGACCCGGCACGCCCGGATCGCCCAGCGCGGCGAGGACTGGTACGTGGAAGATCTGGGCTCGACGAACGGCACCTATCTCGACCGGGCTAAGGTCACTGCACCCCTCCGGGTCCCGCTCGGAGTCCCCATCCGGATCGGCAAGACGGTGATCGAGCTTCGCCCATGACTCTCGTCCTCCGCTACGCAGCCCGCAGCGACCGGGGCCTGGTGCGTTCGAGCAACCAGGACTCCGTGTACGCCGGCCCTCGCCTGCTCGCGCTCGCCGACGGCATGGGTGGGCACGCGGCGGGCGAAGTCGCCAGCAAGGTCGTCATCGCCTCCCTCGCCCCGCTGGACGACGACGAGCCGGGCGACGACCTGCTCGCCCAGCTGCGCGAGGCGGTGGCGAACGGCAACGCCGCCATCGCCGAACTCGTCTCGCAGGACCCGGACCTGGACGGCATGGGCACCACGCTCACCGCCGTCCTGTTCGCCGGCACCCGGCTGGGGCTGGTGCACGTCGGCGACTCCCGGGCCTACCTGCTGCGCGGCGGTCAGTTCGCGCAGATCACGCGGGACGACAGCTTCGTCAACGAGCTCCTCGAACAGGGCCGGATCACGCCCGAAGAGGCCGCGGTGCACCCGCAGCGGTCGCTGCTGCTGAAGGCGCTCACCGGGCACGAGGTCGAGCCGAGCCTGACCGTGCGCGAAGCCCGCGCCGGCGACCGGTACCTGATCTGCTCGGACGGCCTGTCCGGGATGGTCAGCGACGAGACGCTGGCCGAGGCCGTGCAGATCCCGGACCCGCAGCAGTGCGCGGACCGGATGATCGAGCTGGCGCTCAAGGGCGGCGGCACCGACAACGTCACGGTGATCATCGCCGACGTGGTCGACGTCGACTTCGGCGAGGACGCGCCCATCGTGGGCGGCGCCGCCGGGGACGGCAGCGACGAACGGCACCAGGGCGACTCCCCCGCGGCCCGGGCCCGGGCGCTGACCCAGCCGCCCCCGCCGCCGCGCCAGGAACTGCCGCAGCCGCAGGAAGACCCGAAGGCCCGGCGCCGGAAGCGGTTCCGCTGGCTGGCCGGAGCGCTGGTGGTCCTCGTCGTGCTCGCCGCGGCCGCCATCGCCACCCGCTACTTCGTGCTGAGTCAGTACTATGTCGGCGAGGGAGCGGACGGGGAGGTCGTGATCTACCGCGGCGTCCCCGGCAGCATTCTCGGCATCGACCTGCACGCCTACGAGCAGGGGTCCTGCCCGCCGAGCCAGGTGTGCACGGACAAGCTGCGCGTCACCCAGCTCCAGGAGGACGCGCGGCTGGCGGTGCAGAACGGCGTCAAGAAGGACAGCCTCGACGAAGCGCGGAAGTACATCGACGACTTCCTGCAGCTGCGCAAGCGCCTGAACAACTGCGCGCCGGCGGGCGGTCAGCCGTCCTCGACGCCGACCCCTACGGCCACGCCGACGACGACTCCGTCGGCTCCGGCCGGCTCCACTGCTCCGTCGTCGGCGAACCAGCCAGCGGGGAGGGACTGCTCGACGCCGAGTTCGACGGCACCGACGACGGGAGGCGGTAACTGATGGGCCAGCCCGTCGCGCGTTCCGCCGAACCGCTCGCCGCGCAGTTCCAGACGAACCCGCCGCGCGAGGTCCCGACCCGCCGCAACACCGAGCTGGTGCTGCTGGGGTTCGCCTCCCTCATCGTCACCATCGCGCTGGTCCTGGTCGAAGCCAACCAGGAGCAGGAGCTGACCTGGTCGATCATCTGGCTCGGCCTCGCCTACCTCGCCATCTTCGGCGCGGCGCACCTGGCCGTCCGCAAGTGGGCGCCGTACGCCGACCCGGTGCTGCTCCCCTGCGTCGCGCTGCTGAACGGCATCGGGCTGGTGATGATCCACCGGATCGACCTGGCCCTGGCCGAGCGCGCCACGCAGAACGGCAAGGACTACACGCCCGCGGTCACCGCACAGGTGCTGTTCACGGTGATCTCGCTCGTGTTCTTCGTCGTGGTACTGATCGTGGTGAACGACCATCGCACGCTGACCCGCTACGGCTACACCGCCGGCCTGGTCGGCATCGTCGCGCTCGCGCTGCCCGCGCTGCTGCCGTCGAGCCTGTCCGAGGTCAACGGCGCCAAGGTGTGGCTGAAGCTGCCGTTCTTCTCGATCCAGCCGGGCGAGTTCGCGAAGATCCTGCTGATGGTTTTCTTCGCTTCGTTCCTGGTGTCGAAGCGGGACCTGTTCATGGTGGCGGGCAAGAAGCTGGTCGGGGTCGAGCTCCCGCGCGCCCGCGACCTCGGCCCGATCCTGATCGCCGCGTTCGTCTGCATCGGCATCCTGGTGTTCGAGAAGGACCTCGGCACGTCGCTGCTGTTCTTCAGCGTCATCCTGGTGATGCTGTACGTCGCAACCGAGCGGGTCATCTGGGTCGTCCTCGGCCTGAGCTTCTTCGCCGTCGGCTGCATCATCGCCTACAACCTCTTCACGCACGTCCAGCAGCGCGTGGCGAACTGGCTGGACCCGCTGGCCACCTACGACCAGGCCGGCGGCGGCTACCAGCTCGCGCAGGGCCTGTTCGGGCTGGGCACCGGCGGCGTCGGCGGCACCGGGCTCGGCGCCGGCCGGCCGGACATGGTGCCCGAGGCCAACACCGACTTCATCACCGCGTCGATCGGCGAGGAGCTCGGCTTCATCGGGCTGGCCGCGGTGCTGATGCTCTACTTGCTGGTCGCGATGCGCGGCATGCGCAGCGCGCTGGCCGTGCGCGACACGTTCGGCAAGCTGCTGGGCGGCGGGCTCGCGTTCACCATGGTCATGCAGATCTTCGTCGTCGTCGGCGGGGTCACGAAACTCATCCCGGAGACCGGTATCACCGCGCCGTTCCTGTCCAAGGGTGGTTCGTCGCTGCTCGCGAACTACATCCTGGTCGCGTTGCTGCTGCGCATCTCCGACGCGGCCCGCAAGCCGGCCGCGCGCCCGAAGCCGCAGCAGCAGCCGCAGGCCCCGATCGCGGAAGCGCACACCGTGCTCGTGCAGCGGCCGCCGGCGGAGGGGGGCGCGCAGGCATGAACACCCCGCTCCGCAAGGTCGGCATGGCGATGCTCGTGATGGTCGTCCTGCTGCTGGCCAACGCCACCTACATCCAGGTGGTGAAGGCCGACGACTACCGCACCGACTCGCGCAACGCGCGGGTGCTCTACGACGAGTTCGCCCGCCAGCGCGGCAAGATCGTGTCGCAGGCCAACGGCGAGGTGCTGGCCAGCGTCAACCCGTCGAACGACAAGTACAAGTACATCCGGACCTACGCCGACGGCCCGATGTACGCGCCGGTCACCGGCTACTACTCGATCAACTACGGGGCGGGCGGCCTGGAGCGCGCCGAGGACGACGTGCTCAACGGCTCCGACCCGCGGCTGTTCGTGCGGCGGCTGTCGGACATGGTCACCGGCCGCGACCCCAGCGGCGGCAACGTCCGGCTGACCATCGACCCGGCCGTGCAGAAGGCCGCGTACGACCTGATGACGCAGAAGAACTACACCGGCGCCGTCGTCGCGATGGAGCCCAGCACCGGGCGGATCCTGGCGATGGTGTCGACGCCGTCGTACGACCCGAACCAGCTGGCCTCGCACACGTCGAAGGCGCAGACCGACGCCTGGACCGCGAACAACAAGGACCCGAAGAAGCCCATGCTGAACCGGGCGATCTCGGAGACCTACCCGCCGGGGTCGACGTTCAAGCTGGTGACCGCGGCGGCCGCGCTCGAAGACGGCAACGGCCCGGACACCAAGGTCGACACCGCGCCGAACACCAAGCTCCCCGGCACGAACGTCACGCTGGAGAACTACGCGGGCCAGGGCTGCCCCGGCGACACGTTCAAGGACGCGCTCGCGCACTCCTGCAACGTGCCGTTCGCGCAGTTCGCCGGCAAGCTCGGCCCGGACAAGATGAAGAAGACGGCGGCGAACTTCGGCATCGGGCAGACCGACCTGACCGTGCCGATGAAGGTCGCCCCGTCGACGGTCGGCCCGCTCGACTCGCAGGGCGCGCTCTACCAGAGCGGCATCGGCCAGCGCGACGTCCGGCTGACGCCCCTGCAGGACTGCCTGCTCGCGGCCACCGTGGCCAACGGCGGGATGGCGATGAAGCCGCAGCTGGTGCAGTCGGTGCTGGCACCGGACCTGTCGACGATCGAGGACTACAGCCCGACCGAACTCACCGGCACCCCGGCGCTGTCGTCGGCGAACGCCGCCATCCTCAAGGACATGATGGTCGCTTCCGAAGGCTTCACCAAGGGCGGTGGCAAGCGCCCGGACGTCCAGATCGCGTCCAAGACCGGCACCGCCGAACACGGCACGGACTCCAAGAACACCGCACCGCACGCCTGGTACACCGCCTTCGCCCCGGTCGACAACCCGCAGATCGCGGTCGCCGTGATCGTCGAGGACGGCGGCAACCGCGGCCTCGCGGCCACCGGCGGCACGGTCGCGGCGGAAATCGGCCGTGCGGCGATCAACGCGAAGCTCGGGGGTGGATAGCGCATGCTGTCCTCCGGTCAGCTGCTGGCCGACCGCTACAAGCTGACGAGCCGGATCGCCGTCGGCGGGATGGGCGAGGTCTGGCAGGCCAGCGACACCCGGCTCGACCGGACCGTGGCCGTCAAGATCCTCAAGGCCGAACTCTCCGGCGACGCCGAGTTCCTCCACCGCTTCCGCACGGAAGCGCGGATGACGGCGTCCCTGAACCACCCCGGCATCGCCGCGGTGCACGACTACGGCGAGACCATCGCCGACGGCGACCTGTCGATCGCGTACCTGGTGATGGAGCTCGTCGACGGCGACCCGCTGGCCGGTCTGCTGGCCAAGCACGGGCGGCTGTCGGCGGAGTTCACCCTCGACATGCTGGAGCAGGCGGGCAACGCGCTGCAGGCGGCGCACTCGCACGGCCTGGTCCACCGCGACGTCAAGCCGGGCAACATCCTGGTGACCTCCACCGGGCAGGTGAAGATCACCGACTTCGGCGTGGCGAAGGCGGCGGACGCGGCCCCGGTCACCCGCTCCGGCATGGTCATGGGCACCGCGCACTACATCGCCCCGGAGCAGGCGCTCGGGCAGCCGGCCGAACCGGCGTCCGACGTCTATTCGCTGGCGGTGTGCGGCTACGAATGCCTCGCCGGGCACCGGCCGTTCCTGTCGGAGAACGCCGTCACGGTCGCGATGATGCACATCCGCGACCTGCCGCCGCCGCTGCCGCCGGACGTGCCGCCCGCGGCGCGCGCGGTGATCGAGGCGACCCTGGTCAAGGATCCGCGGCAGCGCTACAACAACGGCGGCGAGTTCGCCTCCGCCGTGGCCGCGGTCCGCTCCGGGCTGCCGCTGCCGACGCCGTCCGGGCTGGTCAACGCCACCTACACGACGGGCCAGCAGCCGGTGGTGCCGCAGCAGGTGCAGCAGCAGCCGCCGCCACCCCCGTCGATGCCGGTGCCGATCCCGCCGCAGCAGCTGCCCCCGCAGCTGCCGATGCCGGGCGGCCCGCCGTCGCCCGCGATGAACCCGATGATCGCCATCGGCCCGCCGTCCCGCCCCGCTCCGCGGCAGGTCATGCTGCCGGCCGCGCGGAAGAAGACGCAGTGGGGCTGGTGGGCGCTTCTCGCCGCGATCCTGCTCGTTGTCCTGGTGGCGGGCATCGTGCTGGTGGCGAAGATGCTCGGTGGCGGCAACGGCTCGCCGCCGCACACCGGCCAGCCGCAGAGCCAGGTGTTCCCGGGCAGACAGGTGCCCGCGGAGCAGTCCGGCTACCCGGCGGGCACTCCCGGCACGACCGACGATGGCCGGCAAGGCATCATGACCACACCTTGGACGGAATGGAACGGCACCCAGAGATGAGCACACCCAGACTGCTCTCCAACCGGTACGAGCTGGGCGAAACGCTCGGCTACGGAGGCATGTCCGAGGTCCATCACGGCCACGACGTGCGTCTCGGCCGGGAAGTCGCGATCAAGATCCTCCGTGCCGACCTCGCCAGGGACCCGCAGTTCCAGGAGCGCTTCCGCCGCGAAGCGCAGAACGCCGCCGCGCTGAACCACCCGGCGATCGTCGCGGTCTACGACACGGGCGAGGCGAACACCGAGTTCGGGCCGCTGCCGTACATCGTCATGGAGTACGTCGAAGGCCGGACGCTGCGCGACATCGTCAAGACCGAAGGCCCGATGTCGCAGAAGCGGGCGATGGAGGTCATGGCCGACGTCTGCGCGGCGCTGGACTTCTCGCACCGCCACGGCATCGTGCACCGCGACGTCAAGCCGGCCAACGTGATGATCACGAAGAACGGCGCGGTCAAGGTGATGGACTTCGGCATCGCGCGCGCGATGCACGACGGCCAGTCCGCCATGACCCAGACGGCCGCGGTGATCGGCACGGCCCAGTACCTCTCGCCGGAGCAGGCCCGCGGCGAGTCGGTCGACGCCCGTTCCGACGTCTACGCGGCCGGCTGCGTGCTGTACGAGCTGATCACCGGCGAGCCGCCGTTCACCGGTGACTCCCCGGTCGCGGTGGCGTACCAGCACGTCCGGGAGGACCCGAACCCGCCGTCGTCGGTGAACCCGGCGGTGGCCCCGGAGCTCGACGCGGTCGTGCTGAAGGCGCTGGCCAAGGGCCCGGCGAACCGCTACCAGTCGGCGGCGGAGATGCGCTCGGACCTGGTGCGCACGCTCTCGGGCCAGCGCCCGGTGGCGCCGATGGTGATGTCCGAGGACGAGCGCACGCAGGTGATGAACGCCGACCGGCGGCAGCCGCAGCGCTACGACGAGTACACCGAGCCGGACGACGAAGACCCGAAGGCCAAGCGCCGTCGCCGCACGATCCTGGCCGCGATCGCCGCGGTGTTCGTGCTGGGCGCGGTGCTGCTGATCATGTGGCTGGCGGGCTCGTTCAAGAGCAACGAAGGCGGCACGGTCGCGATCCCGGACGTGACGCACCAGACGGTGCCCCAGGCCCGGGAGACGTTGAAGAGCAAGGGCTTCGACGGCACGATCGAGCAGAAGCAGATCACCTGCGGGGTCACGCCGACCGACGGCAACCCGGAGTGCACCCAGGACGACATCAACAAGGTCATCAAGTCCGACCCGTCGGCCGGGGTCTCGGTCGCGACGAACACGAAGATCACGCTGTACGTCGGCGTCGCGCCGGGCAAGGCCAGCGTGCCGGACCTCAAGGGCAAGACGCGTGACGACGCCGAGAAGTTGCTGACCGAAGCGAAGCTGACCCTCGACCCGAGCGTCGGGGAAACCGAAGTCACCGACCAGAACCAGGTCGGCCTGGTGCAGTCGCAGACGCCGTCCGCGGCTTCCGAGGTCGCCCAGGGCAGCAGTGTGAAGATCACGATCGGCAAGTCGAAGCAGCTCAAGGCGGTCACCGACTTCACCGGCAAGCCGTACTCGCAGGCCAAGTCGGCGCTGGAAGGCCAGGGCTTCACGACCAGGCGGGTCGACCAGGCTTCGGACTCGGTGCCGAAGGACACGGTCATCACGCAGAACCCGAACGGCGGCCAGGTCGCGGTGGGCAGCCAGATCATCCTGACCGTGTCGACCGGGCCGGACAGTTCGAGCCAGATCCAGATGCCCAGCCTGGTCGGGATGACCGTCGACGAGGCGCAGGACAAGCTGTCGAGCATGGGCTGGACCGGCAAGCTGAACCAGAAGTCCGACAAGAACAGCAACGCGCCGGAGGGCACGATCACGGGTCAGAACCCGAGTCCCGGAACGTCGATCAACAAGGACCAGAACGTCACGGTCAACGTGTCCGAAGGCAGCGGGTTCCCGTTCCCCACCACCCCGACGACGAGATCCTCCAACTAGTGAGGTGAACGAAGGCCCGCACGGTTCTTACCGTGCGGGCCTTCTTCGTCGTTCAGGGCTGGTCGAGAAATCCTTGCACGGCACCGAGAACCTGATCGGCGTCGCTCGCGGCCCCGAAGTCGAGTTCGAGTTCCTCGGCGGCACCGGAGCGTTTGACCTTCAGCGAGACGCGGCCGTCGCGCCCCCGGGTCAGCCACGCGAACAGCGAACGGCAGAAGACGCCGGCGGAGGAGCTCGAAACCCCGACCACCACGGCATCGAAGACCTGGACGCGGCCGCGGAGTTCGTCTTCGCCACGCAACCAGGCGGCGAGCTCCGGAAGCTCGCCGTCGGAGTTTGGCACGGTGATCGCGACGATCCCAGCCGTCACCCGATCTCCCTTCGCCCGGAACCGGAGGCCCCGAACCTTAGTCCGCCCTACGGTCCGGCAGGAAGCCCGGGGCCGGGAATTGAAGATGGCAAATTGCAGTCAGGAGCGGCGGCGCACGAGTTCCGAAACGGCGTAGAAGCTGGCGGCCAGCATCGCGACCGACGTCACCAGGGCCAGGACCAGCGGGCCGCCGACCGGTTCGTCGTCGGTCAAGGCGTGCAGAAGCGGGTGGACCAGGGGGATCTTCGCCAGCAGGACGACGACGAGGGTGATCACCGCCGCCAGGACCGTCCAGCCGATGCGGTGGACCAGCAGCCGCGAGCACGGGAGGGCGATCGCGATGCCGAGCAGCGTGCACGCGAGGTGCGCGAGCAGCCCGATGCCGAGCGCCGCCGGCTGGACCTTGAACGACTTGATCGCCGACCACACCTCGGTGATCGCGGTGAGGACCAGCGAACAGGCCAGCACCGTCAAGATCGCGCCGGTGATCATCCGCCGCCACTGCCGCGCGTGGCTCAAGGTCACCAGGCGCTGCACCGGATCTTCGATGTCCAGCAGGGCGATCGTCAGCCAGCACGAGACGACCAGCAGGCCGCCGGCGCTGACGCCGAACAGCGGCAGGGGTGGGGAATGCGGGTCGGCGTAGAGGATCACGCACAGTGCGAGGTAGGCCAGCAACGCCGGCAGGTACCGCTGCGAATGGCCGAGCAGCGCCAGGTGGTAGCGGGTCAGGGCGAGCACGGCGCCACCTCCCGCACCGACCAGCCGTCGTCGAGGGCTCGCTTCAAGACCGCGTCGACGCGGGTGATCTCGACCGTCAGCACCACCTGCGCGCCTTCCACCAGCGCATGGCGCACGCCCGGCTCGTCGGTCCAGCCGGTGTCGCCGCCGCGCAGCACGATCCGGGTGGTCGGCTCCGCGCTTTCCGCGGTGAGCCGGCCTTCCCGCATCAGGTGGACGACGTCGGCGTGGTCGTGCACCACCTGCGGCCGGTGGTCGGTGAACACGACGCTCGCCCCGCGCGCCCGCGTCTCGGCGACGAGCTCGCCGAGGATCGTGTGCGTCCCGACGTCGAGGCCGGACCACGGTTCGTCGAGGATCAGCAGGTCGGGCCGGACCATCACGGCCTGCGCGAGCCCGACCTTCTGCGCGTTGCCCTTGGACAGGGTGCGCAGCGGTGCCGTCGGGCCGCCGACGAGGTCGAGGCGTTCGAGCAGCGGGTCGATCATCGAGAGATCGGTGAGGCCGTGGATGCGTGCCATGTGCCGCAGGTAGGCGCGGGCGCCCATGCGCTGGCCCGCCGGGAAGCGGTCCGGCAGGTAGCCGATCCGCGGGGTGCCGGTGAGCGTTCCGGTGGTCGCGTGCGAGACGCCGGCCATGATCCGCAGGAGCGTCGACTTCCCGGAGCCGTTGCTGCCGAGGACGCCGACGACGTGCCCGGGCTCGACGGTCAGGTCGACGTCGCGCAGGACGAAGTCACCGCGCCCGTACCGCTTGCCGACCCCCGCGAGCCGGATCACGCAACAGCGGCCTTCTGGAGCGCCTTGGTCGCCCGCTCGAGCTCGTTCACGCGGGCCGGGTCCACGGGGTGACCCGCGGTGGCCAGCCAGTTCGCGAGCATCCGGTGGCCGCCTTCGGTGAGCACGGACTCCGGGTGGAACTGGACGCCTTCGAGGGGCAGCTCGCGGTGGCGCATGCCCATCACGATGCCGGACTCGGTGCGCCCGGTGATCTCGAAAACGGTGTCGGAGATCGTGTCCGGGAGCACGGTCAAGGAGTGGTACCGGGTGGCCGTGAACTCCTCCGGCAGGTCCTTGAGGATGCCGGCGCCGGTGTGGCGGACCTGGCTCGTCTTGCCGTGCAGCAGCTCGGGCGCGCGGTCGACGGTCGCGCCGTAGACGACGCCGAGGGCCTGGTGGCCGAGGCAGACGCCGAGCATCGGCGTGCTCGTCTCGGCGCACTTGCGGATGACGTCCATGCTCTGGCCGGCGCGTTCGGGGGTGCCGGGGCCGGGCGAGACGAGCACGGCGTCGAACTCCGGCACGCGGTCGAGGTCCACGACGTCGTTGCGCCAGACCGTGCAGTCGGCGCCGAGCTGGGCCAGGTACTGGACCAGGTTGTAGACGAAGCTGTCGTAGTTGTCGACGACGAGAACGCGCATGCGCCGAGCTTACCGGCTCCCAGTCCGTGGACCGTACGCCAAATCACATTTCAGGTTAGGTAATCCTAACTTACCGTGGGTCGGGTGAGCCGTTCTCTTCGTGTAGCCGTGGTCGGTGCCGGTCCCGCCGGCATCTACGCCGCCGACATCCTCGACAAGTCCGACGCCGACGTGCAGATCGACCTGTTCGAGCGGATGCCCGCGCCGTTCGGGCTGATCCGCTACGGCGTCGCGCCCGACCACCCGCGCATCAAGGGCATCGTGACGGCGCTGGAAAAGGTGCTCTCGAAGCCGAACATCCGGCTGCTCGGCAACATCGACTACGGCACCGACATCAAGCTCGACGAGCTGCGCGAGTTCTACGACGCGGTGATCTTCTCGACCGGCGCGTCCGCCGACCGCGCGCTCGACATCCCGGGCATCGACCTCGACGGCAGCTACGGCGCCGCCGACTTCGTCTCCTGGTACGACGGCCATCCCGACGTGCCCCGCACCTGGCCGCTGACCGCGTCCTCGGTCGCCGTCCTCGGCGTCGGGAACGTCGCGCTGGACGTGGCGCGGGTGCTGGCGAAGACGGCCGACGAGCTGCTGACCACCGACATCCCGGACAACGTCTACCAGGGCCTCAAGGCCAGCCCGGTGACCGACGTGCACGTGTTCGGCCGCCGCGGCCCGGCGCAGGCGAAGTTCACGCCGCTGGAGCTGCGGGAGCTGGACCACTCGCCGAACGTCGAGGTCATCGTCCACCCGGAGGACATCGAGTTCGACGAGGGCAGCATCGCGGCCCTGCGCGCGTCCAAGCAGATCGACATGGTGGTGAAGACGCTGCAGGAGTGGGCCATCCGCGAGCCGGGCACCCGGCAGCGCCGGCTGCACCTGCACTTCTTCCACTCCCCCGCCGAGGTCCTCGGCGAGGACGGCAAGGTGACGGGCCTGCGCACCGAGCGGACCGAGCTGACCGGCGACGGGAACGTCCGCGGCACCGGCGAGTTCCACGACTGGGACGTCCAGGCGGTGTACCGCGCGGTCGGCTACCTGTCGTCGCACCTGCCCGAGCTGCCGTTCGACCACGTCGCCGGCGTGGTGCCGAACCAGGCCGGGCGCGTGCTGGACCTCGACGAGAACCAGCTGCCGGGCGTGTACGTGACGGGCTGGATCAAGCGCGGCCCGGTCGGCCTGATCGGCCACACGAAGGGCGACGCGGCCGAGACGATCGCCAGTCTCCTGGCGGACGCGGACACCCTCGCCACCCCGAAGTTCGACTCACCGGACGCGATCCTCGACTTCCTCGAGACGCGCGGCATCCCGTTCACGAACTGGGACGGCTGGGGCCGGCTCGACGCGCACGAGAAGGCGCTGGGTTCGGCGGCGGGCCGGGAGCGGGTCAAGGTCGTCGAGCGCGACGAGATGACCCGGATCTCGCGCGGCTAGGAACCCAGATACGCCAGCACGGCCAGAACCCGGCGGTTCGTGTCGTCCGAAGCGGTGATGTCCAGCTTCGCGAAGATGTTCGCCGTGTGCTTGCCGACCGCTCCTTCGCTGAAGTGCAGGCGGGCGGCGATCGCCGCGTTGGAGCAGCCTTCCGCCATCAGCGACAGGACTTCGCGCTCGCGCGGGGTCAACGCCGCCAGTGGGTCCGAAGCGTTGCCCGCCACCAGTTTCGCGATCACCTCGGGGTCCATCACGGTGCCGCCCGCCGCGACCCGGCGGACGGCGTCGATGAACTGCTCCGCGTTGAACACGCGGTCCTTCAGCAGGTAGCCGATCGCGCCGGTGCCGTCGGCCAGCAGTTCGCGCGCGTACAGCTGCTCGACGTGCTGCGACAGCACCAGGATCGGCAGGCCGGGCACCTCGCGGCGGGCGGACAACGCGGCCTGCAGTCCCTCGTCGGTGTTGGTCGGCGGCATCCGGACGTCCACAATGGACACCTCGGGCCGGTGTTCCCGCAACGCCGCCACGAGTTCCGGGCCGGTGGCGACCGCCGCGACGACGTCGAAGCCGTGCGCGGTCAGCAGGTGCGTCAGGCCGTCTCGGAGGAGGTACTGGTCTTCGGCGACGAGAGTTCTTGGTCGAGCTGACACGGGATCTCCAGGGTCGCCTTCGTCGGGCCGCCGATCGGGCTGGTCAGCGTCAACCTACCGTCGAAGCCGCCCAACCGGCGCTCGATTCCGCGCAGTCCCGAACCGCGGGCCGGGCTCGCGCCGCCCGGGCCGTCGTCGGTGACCACCACGGTCAGGAGCTCGCCGGCGAACCCCACCTCGATCGTCACTCGCTTTGCGCCGTGCTTCGCCGCATTGCCGAGCAGTTCGGACACCGCGAAGTACACGCACGACTCCACCGGTTCCTCGGCGCGGCCCGGCAACGAGCCGGTGACCTGCGCCTTCAGCGGACTGTCCAGCGCCAGCGCGCGGACGGCGTCCAGCAGCCCGCGTTCGGACAGCACCGGTGGGTGGATGCCGCGGATCAGCGCACGCAGTTCGGTGAGCGCCTCCGACGACGCCGCGCGCAGCTCCGCCGTGAGCCGTTTCGCCGCCTCCGGGTCGGTGTCCACCAGTGCCTCGACCGCGCCGAGCTTCATGCCCATGGCGACCAGCCGCGACTGGATGCCGTCGTGCAGGTCGCGCTCGATCCGGCGCAGTTCCGCCGCCTGCGTGACCGTGACGTCGGAACGCGTCCGCTCGAGCCGTTCGACGCGCTGGGCCAGCCGGGAGGACTCGGTCGGCCCGAACCACACCCGCGCGAAGCGGGCCTGCTGCCGGGCGAGCCACGGCGCCGGCGCCACGGCGATGACCAGCGCCAGCAGGATCAACGGCGTCTGCGCGAGCGCACCCAGGTGCGTCGACACCTCGGGCAGCGGGGACCACTGGACACGGGACGACACGAACGGCCGCCACACCCAGAGCAGCCAGATACCGGTCATGCCCCAGCCGAACAACACGAGCGCCGGCAACGAGCAAGCGAGCGACACGAGGGAGGTCAGTGCGCCGCCGGCCATGTCCCGCCAGGTGGCCCGGTCGCCCAGGATCCACTTCGTGCGGGCGTTCTGGAGCGGCCAGAGCAGTTCGTCGTACAGCTGCCGGCCGACTTGGTAGAGCCCGTCGGGGCGGGGCAGCGGCAACCCGGGCGGCGGCTGGTACGGCCGCGCGATCCGCACCCCGGTCCAGTTTTCGGTTTCACGGCGCAAGGTGTCGGTGATCGAGCGGCTCCACAGCACGACCGGGGGTGCCAGTGGCGTGGCGAAGGCCACGACCACCAGCTGGACCACCGAAAAGGCCAGCTGCACCACCGAAAGCGCGAGGATGCCGAACTGGTGGCCCAGCGCTTCGAGGTGCCGGTGCGGCCGGTTCTTGCGTGACTCGGCGGCCGGGCGCGGCCCGAGCCACCAGCGCGTCCAGCGGCCGTAGCCGCGCAGCACCCGCGGCCCGCCGAGCAGGACGGCCACCGGCAGCAGCAGCGTGACCAGCGGGTTCACCAGCTGCCAGCTGAATTCGCGCTGTGCCGCCGGGTCCTCCAGCGCCCAGGTAAGACGGTGCTGCCAGCGGATCCAGAACGCCCGCTTGTAGAGCTGGTTGCCCTCGCGGTACCAGCCGTCGCGCTCGCGCACCGGCTCCGGCGGCTCGGGCCGGTACGGCGCCGCGACTTCGACGCCGCACCAGCGCGCGGCCAGCGTCCGCATGACCGCCGACCGGCCGCGGGCCCATTCGACCGCGGGGCCCAGGAAGAAGACGAGCCCGCCGCAGAGCAGCACGAACGCGATCAGCTGGACGAGCACGTCGATCCAACTGAGCAACGAGAACGCCGCCAGCGCGAACGCCCGGCCGATCGCACGCAGGTACGTCATCCGGCACCTCCTTCCCCTGGAGATCCTGGCCGGACCGCCCGCGCGCCGCACTGCCCGAAGCCCCCCGAACGGGGTGGGCCCAGCCCCACCCCCGCTTCAGCAAAACGCTACCTGAGCTGGGGATTCAGCGTCATTACCCCGGCGGCCGCCGGTTCGTAGTTTCGGAGCCATGCCACTCATCGAAGTCACCGATCTCCGCAAGCGCTACGGCACCCGGGTCGCGGTCGACGGCGTTTCGTTCACCGTCGAGCGCGGCGAAATCTTCGGCATCCTCGGCACGAACGGCGCCGGGAAGACCACCACCGTCGAATGCCTCCAGGGTCTCCGCCGGCCCGACGGCGGCACGATCTCCGTGCTCGGCCTCGACCCGGCGACCGACCACCCCGCCCTCACCCGCCGCGTCGGCGTCCAGCTGCAGGAAAGCCGGCTGCCCGCGAAGCTTCGGGTGCGGGAAGCCCTGGAGCTGTTCGCGTCCTTCTACCCCGAGCCGGCCGACATCGACGTCCTGCTCGACCAGCTCGGCCTCCGCGACCACGCCCGGAGCTACTTCGGGAAGCTGTCCGGCGGCCAGAAGCAGCGCGTGTCGATCGCCCTGGCCCTGGTGGGACAGCCGGAGCTGGCGATCCTCGACGAGCTGACCACCGGCCTCGACCCGCACGCCCGCCGCGAAACGTGGCAGCTCGTCGAAGGCGTGCGCGCCGCCGGTGTCACGGTCCTGCTCGTCACCCACTTCATGGACGAAGCCGAGCGGCTCTGCGACCGCGTGGCGATCTTCGACGCCGGGCGCGTGGTCGCCACCGGCACCCCGACCGAGCTCCGCGCCACGGCCGGAGCCTCCACTTTGGACGATGCGTTCGTCTCGCTGACCAGGAGCGCCCGATGAGCACCTTCACCAAGATCACCGCGACCGAAGCGAAGGTCTTCCTCCGGTCGCCGTTCATGGCGATCGCCGGCGTCCTGCTGCCGACGGTCCTACTGCTCGCGATCGGCGCGATCCCCGGCATGACCGAGCCCAGCGACAAGGCGGGCGGGTACCGGTTCATCGACGCGTGGGTGCCGTCACTGGTGGTCATCGCCCTGGCGATGCTGGCCCTGCAGTCGATCCCGGCGGCCGTCGCGACCTACCGCGAGCAGGGCGTGCTGCGCCGGCTGGCGACGACCCCGGTGCACCCGGCGAACCTGCTCGTGGCGCAGCTGGCGATCCACGTCGCGGTGGCACTGGCCGGCATCGCGCTCCTGCTCGGCGCGGCCGACGTCGCTTACGACGTCCCGCTGCCGAAGCACCCGCTGGTGTTCCTGCTGACGCTGTTGCTCGGCGTGGTCTCGACGTTTTCGCTGGGCCTGATCACGGCGTCGATCGCGAGCACGGCCAAGAGCGCCGGCGCGCTGGCGATGATCCTGTTCGTCCCGATCATGTTCTTCGGCGGCGTGTACCTGCCGCGGCCGCTGATGCCGGTCGTGCTGCAGCGGATCGGCGACTACGTGCCGCCGGGCTCGCAGCCGCTGCAGGACGCCTGGGTCGGCACCGGCGTGCAGCCGTTGCAGCTGGCCGCGCTCGCCGCGTTCGCGGTGCTCGGGACGGCGCTGGCGGCCCGGTTGTTCCGCTGGGAGTGAGCCTTCCGCCAAAGTGGTGATGATCATCGTTTTCTCTTGTGGCCGGGCCACCCGGCCGGTAGCCAAGAGGGTGGCCCTGCTCAAACTGGAGGTTCGATGTCCCTGGACGTGTCACCCGCGTTGCTGGAGAAGGCCGAGCGCGGGGAGGTCACCGACGCCGAGTTCGTCACCTGCGTCAAGGAATCCCTGCCGTACGCCTGGGAGGTCATCACCGGCGTCATCGCCGACGCCGAGGGCGCGGCGGACGGTTTCGCCGACAACGAGACACCGCCGCCGAGCGAGGCCGCCCGCGGGCAGCTGCTGCGCGCCCTGGCCTCGGACGCCATCCGCGGCGGCCTCGAGCGTCACTTCGGCGTCAAGCTGGCGTTCCAGAACTGCCACCGGGTCGCCGTGTTCCGCCAGTCCGAAGTGGACGGTGCCCGCTACCGCGCGTTCGTCTCCCCGCGCGGCCAGCTGCTCAACCAGAGCCCGGAACTGCGGGACTGCTAGCCCGCAGCGCGGGCAGCACCTCGGTGCCGATCCGCGCGATGTTCTCGAACGTGCCCTCCGGCGTACCCGACGCTTCCACGAGCATCAGCACGTGGGAGACGCCGGTGCGCCGGAGGCTCGTTCCCAGCGTCCGGACGCAGTGGGCCGCATCGCCGACCGGGTGAATGGCGCAGAGCCGTTCGGTGTACTCCAGCGGATTCCGGGTCGGCCCCGGTCGTCCGTCGACCGTGACGTGCGCGCCGAGACCGTCCGCCAGCCAGCCCGGCAGGGCTTTCCGCACCACTTCCGCAGCACCCACTTGGCAGAGCACGGTCGAAACGTGGTCCGCGGGTTTCCCGTAGGCCGCGACGGTTCGCGCTTTTTCGTGGTCGTCGGCGTGCAGGCCGAGCAGGAGCGGCAGGTTCCGTTCGGCGGCCTGCCGAACCGCGGCCGAGTTCGGTCCCCCGCACGCGACGACGACGTCCGGCCGCCGTTCCGGCTCGGGCACCACGGGCACCTCCCGGAAGGTGAAATGTCGGCCCTCGGCGCCGACGCGGCCGGTGGTGGCGTGCAGGAAGACGTCGAGGCTCTCTTCGAAGCCGGTCTCGTACCGGTCCAGCCCGGTGCCGAACACCTCGAGGTCCTGCCACGGCCCACCGCGGCCGACGCCGAGCCGCAGCCGTCCCCCGGAGACGGCGTCGAGCAACGCCCACTGCTCGGCCAGCGCGACCGGGTGCGTCGTCGACAGGACGCTGACCGCGGTCCCGACCCCGATCCGCGACGTGCGCCCGAGCACGTGCGCGGCGAGGGTGATCGCGGACGGGCAGACGCCGTAGGGCAGGAAGTGGTGCTCGGCGAACCAGACGTCGTCGAAGCCGGCTTCTTCGGCCAGTTCGGCGGCCCGGACGGATCGGCGCAGGACGTCGCCGTCCCGCTGGCCCGGGAAGCGGCCGCTGACCAGGAAGACGCCGAACCTCAAGCGTCCAGCCCGGCGAGCAGGCGCGCGGTCGGCAGCCCGCTCTCGAGGTACTGCACGAAGAGCCGGTTGCTCAACGCCGACGGCGAGCGCCGCTGCCGGACCCGCTCGATCGCCGCCGGGACGCCGAGACCGAGCTCGACGAGCGCCTGCGCGACGACCAGCCCGGACCGGTTGAGCCCGGCGTGGCAGCGCACCAGTGTCAGCCGGCCGGCGCGGACCGCCTCGGCCGCCAGCGTCGCGAACCGTTCGACGTCGGCCAGCTGTGCCTCGGTCAGCGGCCCGTCCGGCATCTCGGCGAAGTGGTGCTCGATGCCGGGCGCCGGCCCGTGGCCCTCGCGCTGGTAGAGGCTCAGCACGAGGTCGAACTCGCGCCGGACGACGACCGGCTCTTCGCCGTCCGGGCCGACCCGGATGTGCCCGCCCATCCACAGCCGCGGCCCGACCTCGTTCCACGGGTCTTCCGGCGGCGGGTTGCGACGGTCTTTCTGACGTGTCCTCATCACGGCCCCTCTCCCGAGAAGGGCAACGGATCGCCCGCCCGGCGGGTTCCGGCTCAGTTGACCGCGACCTCGTTGAACCACAGCCGTGGCTCCAGCCACGGGAACACCACGAACATCAGCAGCGCAATCACGCCGAGCACCAGCACGACCGCGACCGTCAGCTTCGCCGCGAACGGGCCCGGCAGCTTCCGCCAGATCCAGGCGTACATCAGGCCTCCCCGATCTTCGAAAGCAGGTCGCCGTAGTCCTTGACCTGGTTCTTCGGCACCTGCTGGGTCAGCACCGAGGTGATGATGAGCCGCTCGCGGGCGGAGAATTGGGGGTGGCAGGTGGTGAGCGTGAGCAGCGCGGCCTGCTGGGCCTTCGGGAGCACGTCGGCGCCCTTGTACGGGACCGGGTTCACCGCGGTGCCCTGGCTGGGCAGCACGACCTTGCGGCCGAACGTCTCGCTGTACGCGCCGCCGTCCTCGGCACCTCCGTCACGCAGGGTCGAGACGCCCTTGCACTTGGGGTCGGCGCCCTTGCCGCCGGCCCAGTCCTGCATCTCGTCGTCGTAGGGCAGGACCTTGTAGATGTAGAAGTCGGTGGAGGTCTCGATCACGATCTGGTCACAGGAGGAGAGGTTGTCCAGGTCGTTGAACGGGGCGCCCTTGCCGACGCGGTGGCCGGCCACGGCGAAGTTGCCGGGCTCGCCGGGCAGCGCCGTGCCCTTGTAGTGGCCGGGGCCGACTTCGAGGGCGGCGTCGTCGGTGCCCTCCTGGATGGTGAAGTTGTAGTCGACGCCGAAGCTGGGGATGTGGATCCGGGCGAACGCCTTGCCGTCGATCAGCTCGGGGTGCAGCGTGCGGTCGTGCGCCCACTCGCCGTCGAGCTGGTCGCTCGCCTCGGACTGCTTGCCCGCCGAGAACAGGTCGGTCACGTACAGCTCGTAGACCATGAACAGCAGCACGACCAGGCCCAGCGTAATGAGGACTTCGCCGGCCGTCCGGATCGCGACGCCGCCCTTACCGAGCGGGGGCTTCTCCTTGGTCGCGGCGCCGCCCTTCCCGACCGGGGCGAAGACGATCGTCTCGTCGTTGGCGCCGGGCGGCGGGGCCGGGCTGGTGTAGCGGCGGGGCGGCGGGCCCTGCGGCCGCCGGGGCGGCTGGCCCTGGGGACCGCGCTGGGGCGGCCGGGGCGGCACCTGGCCGCGCGGGGGCGTGGCGGGACGGCGTTGGGGCGTGGGTTGACCGTGTCCGGGGTGTCTGCGCCGGTCGTCTTCCGGTCCTTCGCGCGTAGCCACGCAAGCTCCTCTCAAGCCGCGTCGAACCCTGGGTGACGCCGTTGTCACGGTCCGGGAAATCCGACCACTCCTGGCCGCTGCTTTCCTGCGGTCGTTTACGTTAACGTGTGCACGTGGCGCCGGTTGCGCACCCTCAGCGGGACGTCGCCACCAGACGAGCCCGAAGAGCACCGCGAGGAACACACGATGCCCAAGTCCAAGGTCCGCAAGAAGACGGCGTACACCCCGCCCGCCGACCGGCGCACGCCGGTGAAGGTGCGGGCCGCCGGCCCCACCGGCCTCGCCTGGAAGATCCCGATGTTCGGGTTGATGATCCTGGGCCTGGTCTGGCTGCTGGTCAACTACATCGCCGGGGACAAGATCTCCTGGATGGCCGACCTGGGCAACTGGAACTTCGCCGGCGGGTTCGCGCTGATGATCGCGGGTCTGCTCATGACCATGCGCTGGCGCTGATTATTACTCCGATCGGCGGCTTGACGTCGAATTACAGCGGTGTGACTCATCCCCAGTGTGGATAACCCCTGTGGATAACTACCCCACCTCCTGGGCGCCCCGTCAGGCCGTTGTGGTATCGGCCTGGGTGGTCACCGCGTTGCTCCTGGCCGGCGTGGTGGCCGACGCGCTGACCGGCGACCGCGGCGGGCTGGTGCTGTTCGCGCTGGCGGCCGTCGCCGTCGGCGCGTTCGCCGCGCACGCCACCCTGGTCCGGCCCCGGCTGGCCGCCGACGCCGAGGGCCTGGTGGCCCGCACGCTCGGCGGCACGCACCGGCTGCCGTGGGCGCAGACGCGCACCCGGCTCCGCACCACCCGGCGGATGGGCCGCGACGGCGTCACGCTCGAAATCGAGCACGAAGAGCAGCTGTACGTCTTCGGGTGGCTCGACCTGGGCGAGGACCCGCGGGACGTCCTGGACGTCCTCAGCACGCTGCGCAGCTAGCGGCAGGTGTAGTAGAGGCCCTCGCGGTACTGGACGAAGTCGCAGGTCGTGGGGGCCGCCTGCGCACCGCGGTAGACCAGCAGGCCGAGCAGCGCGACGACGATGATCCCGATGCCGATCGCCTGCCACCGCGCCTGCTTGACCTGCGGCGCGTAGAGCAGCGCGACGGTGACCAGCGCGCCGGTCACCAGCCCGCCGAGGTGCCCGAAGATCGAGATGCCCGGGATGCCGAAGGTGATGAACGCGTTCAGCGCGAGCGTGATGATCAGGCCCGTGGGGTTCAGGCGCAGCTTCACCACCGTGACGCCGTACGCGCCCATCAGGCCGAACAGCGCGCCGGACGCGCCCGCCGTGCCCGGGAAGCCGGCCGGGTCGCCGAACACCAGTACCGCCGTGGACGCGCCGAGCATGGAGACGAAGTAGAGCGCGAGGTAGCGGCCGCGGCCGGTCACCTGCTCGAGCGACCGGCCCATCATCCACAGCGAGAACATGTTGACCGCGATGTGGATCGGCCCGTAGTGCAGGAACCCGTTGGTCAGGACGCGCCACCACTCGCCGTGGCCCATGGTCGCGTCGCCGTAGAGGGCGCCGTGCTGGAAGAGCGCCGACAGGTCGTTGTCGTCGAGGCTCTTCGCCTGGACCACCGTGGCCAGGAAGACCAGGACGTTCACCGCGAGGATGACCTGGGTGACGAGCACCGACTGGGAGAGCCGCGCGCCGAAGACGGTGCGCTGGCCGAACCCGGCCTCCTGGTAGCCGCGGTGCTGACGGCGCTGCTGCTGGCTGCCGGCGTGGACGCAGTCGGTGCACTGGAAGCCGACGGGGGCTTCGCGGAGGCAATCCGGGCACGCCGGACGCCCGCACCGGGAACAGCTCAGTCCGGTCGGGCGGTTGGGGTGCCACCAGCACCCGGGCAGCGCGGCTTGTTCGGCGGCGGGGTTCGGCGGTTGGTTCACGATGTCACCAACCTACCGAAACCACGCTGGGGAAGCCGTCAGTGCTCGATGCTGACCTTTTCGATCACGATGTCGGTCAGCGGCCGGTCCGCCGGACCCGTCGCGGTGCGGGCGATCGCGTCGACGACGTTGCGCGACTCCTGGTCGGCCACCTCGCCGAAGATCGTGTGGCGGAAGTTCAGGTGGGTGGTCGGCGCGACGGTGATGAAGAACTGCGAGCCGTTCGTGCCGGGCCCGGCGTTGGCCATGGCCAGCAGGTACGGCTTGCTGAACTGCAGCTCCGGGTGGAATTCGTCGCCGAACTTGTAGCCGGGGCCGCCGCGGCCGGTGCCGGTCGGGTCGCCGCCCTGCAGCATGAAGCCGTCGATCACCCGGTGGAAGATCGAACCGTCGTAGAAGGGCCCGGAGTTCGTGCCCGCCGCGTTGGGCTGGGTGTACTCCTTGGTGCCTTCCGCCAGCCCGACGAAGTTCGCGACCGTCTTCGGCGCGTGGTCGGGGAGCAGGTTGAGGTGGATGTCACCCTGGTTGGTGTGCAGCGTAGCTTTCACGGAAGCCATCGTGCCATCTGCGGGCGGGCGGCGCGGAAAAGGGGCACGATAGGTTACGGGTAACAGAGCAGTGTCAAAACGAATGATGAGGTGAAGCCCATGTCCCGGGCGACAGCCCAGGCCGTCGAGACCGCCGACAAACTCGTCACCGAGGGTGTCAAGCAGGGGCGGCGCGCGCAGAAGAAGCTCGCGAAGAAGACGGAACTGACCCGCAAGGAGCTCAAGAAGAGCTCGAAGGCCGCTCGCCAGGAGGCGCTCGCGCGCCTGTCCGAGCTGCGCAAGCCGGGTCGCAAGGCGAAGAAGGCCGCCATCAAGGCCGCGAAGGCGGCCGGCGAGTCGAAGCGCCGCGGCAAGAAGGACTTCAAGGCGGCGAAGAAGGACTTCTACGCCGCTCTGTCCGAGGCCAAGTCGGCCGCCAAGGGCACCCGCAGCCGCCGCAAGTGGCCGTGGTTGCTGGGCCTGGTCGTGGTCGGCGCCGGTGCCGCCTACGCCCTCCGCTCGAAGCAGGAGCCGCCGGTCGCGCCCGCGCCGCCGAAGGCCACCCCGCCTGCGCCGAAGCCCGCCGAAGCGGCGAAGCCGGCCCCGCAGGCGAACGGCAAGGCGCCGTCCGCGGCGCCCGCCGAAAAGAAGAACTGAGCACGACGCGAAGAGGCCCCCGGGGGTGCAGCCGGGGGCCTCTTCAGTCGTGCCTGGGAACCGATCAGACGGCAGCGGCGTGCTTGTCGATCAGCTGGCCGAGACGCGGCAGCGCCTCCTCGACGTTCTTCTTGCCGTTCGGGCGCAGCTTCGAGTAGACCTTCTTGATGCTGTCGCGGCTGCTCTTCTCCGCGCGCGAGTCGGTGACGCTCAGCAGCGCGTCGGAAGCCTCGTCCGAGCGGCTGGTCAGGTAGGCGCCGAAGTCGTTGCCGCCCTTGGCGCGGTAGTCGCCGTAGAACGGCTCGAGCGCGGTGGCGAAGTCCGGCAGCAGCGTGTCGACGGCCGAGGGGATGATGCCCGGCTTGATCTTCTTGACCGCGGCGAAGCCGGTCTTGACGACGGCACCCGAAACGCCGCCCTTGTCCGAGACCTCGGCGTCCACGAGGGTCTCGAAGTCGGAAACGACAGCCGGGCGACGGCTGGAGTCGAGCAGGATTTCCTTGAGGGTGTCAGCCACGAATCTTGTCCTTTGTCCTTGCAGAGTTGGTGCCCCGCCCCGGGGTGGGGGTCCCCGGTGGCTGCGGTGCGCGAGTCCACGAAGCCTGCGCGTGACGCACAGGGTAATACAAGATCAACATCACTCACCCGTGTGGAGGTCGCTACCTAGAGCTTCAGAGCAGCGATAGCCTTCTTGACCACTGTGCGTGCCTTGACGCTCTGCTTCTGGTTGGTCGCCGCGATGACCGCCACGGGCCCCTTCGCGACCGCGTAGACGGCGCCGTCGTCGGAGGACAAATAGCCCCCCTTCCAGCCGGACGGGTCGCTCGCCGGGTTGGACGAGTCGAGCGGCGCCGCCTTGTTGACCAGCGCCGTCGCCGTCTTCGCGTCCCCGACGTACACCCGGACGGTGAGCTGGACCTTCCCGTCCGGGCGATAGAAGAAACACGCCGGGTGCGGCTGGTCGGCGGACACGCGCACCTTCGACACGTGCTGGCCGTTCGACTCGGCCACGAACTCGCTGCCGAGGTACGGGCAGTCCTCCGTCGCGCCCGGCTCGGGGTCCGGGGGCAGGCCGCCGGCGTTGCTCGAGTTCGCGGCCGCCGTCGGCGTGCTGGGCGTCGCGGTGCCGGTCACGATGGTGGCGCTGCAGCCGGCCAGCAGGGCCACGGCGGGCGCGAGAAGTACGAGTCGTCGCATAGCGCCGACAGTCAACCACGAAGCATGTGTGAAAACCGCTGGCTGACGACGGCCTGACGCCCGGCCGTGCGACGATGGCCCGGTGCTCACCCCGGAGCAGTACCTCGGCGCGATGGCCGAGCGCATCCAGCGGGCCGGCGGCCGGCTGAACACCGTGCAGATCGGCCCGGCCACGGCCGTCGTCGGGCTGTTCACCGAGTCGGTGATGCTCTCGACGATGAACTACTGCGTGGTCGCCGCGGCCGTTCCCGAGGTCAGCGCGGCCGCGCTGTACGACTTCACCGGCCGCGCCACCCAGCACGCCCGCGCGAACCTGGTCGGCACCATGGGCTGGACGGCGGCGTCCGTCGTCATCGCCGGGCTGGTCGGCGGCCGCGTGTACCCGGACGCCGCGCAGGCCGCGTCGGCGAAGTCGGGCAACCAGTTCGGCGGCGAGACGCGGATGGTCGCGGTGGACCTCTCGGCCGGGCAGATGTACGCGTTCGTCGGCGGCAAGTTCTGGGGCGCCGCGGTGCAGGGTTCGGTCAACGCCAAGCTGACGTACTGCTTCCCGCAGCCCGCCGAGGTCTACCAGCAGCTGCAGTGGCAGGAGGCCCAGCAGCAACCGCAGCACCCGATGCCCCCGCCGGCACCGCAGGTGCCGCCTCCGCCGTACGCCGGCCCGGCCGGTCCGCAGCCGCCGGTCTACCCACCGCCGGGGCACGCTCCCCAGCAGGGTCCGTACGGTTACTGACATGGTGCAGTTGCGCGGCTGGCCGTCGTTCCCCGACGAACTTCCCGGGTTCACCCCGGAAACGGCGCCACCGGAGCCGCAGGCGTTGTTCCTCGAGTGGCTGACCGAAGCCGGCGAGCACGTGCTGGCGCCGCACGCCGTCACGCTGTCCACAGTGGATGCCGACGGCGCGCCGGACGCCCGCGTGGTCATCCTCAAGGACGTCGGCCCCGGCGGCTGGGCGGTCGCGACCAGCTCGGAAAGCCCGAAGGGCCGGCAGCTGAGCAAGGACCCGCGCGCGGCGTTGACGTTCTTCTGGCCCGGCCGCGGCCGCCAGGTCCGGCTGCGCGGCTCGGTCTCCCCCGCCGCGCCCGAGGTGTCCGCGGCGGACTTCCTGGCCCGGCCGCCGGCGTCCCGCGTCGAGGCGTTCATCGGGCACCAGTCGCAGGTGCTGCCCGACCCGGCGGACCTCGACGCGGCGGCCGCCGAGGCCGAACGCTGGGTCGAGGAGCACCCGGGCGTGGCCCCGGAGACCTGGACGCGGTACCTGGTGGACCCGGACGAGGTCGAGTTCTGGCAGGCCAGCCACGACCGCCGGCACGTGCGGCTGCGGTACCGGAAGTCCGGCGGCGGCTGGGTCCGCGAGCGTCTCTGGCCTTGACGGGCCGGACGCGGCGGCGTAGGGAGGAATCCGACAAAACGGAGGTTCCGATGCGCCGGACCGTCGTCCTCGCCACCACCGCCGCCCTGTCCGCCGGGTTGCTGTCCGGCGCTTCCGCGGGTGAAGCCGCCCCACCGCGGCACCCCGCCGTCTTCGAGACGGTGTTCGCGTCGCCGCTCGGCCTGGAGGGCCTGACCACCGACGGGCGGGGCAACCTCTACACGCCGGCGCGCGGCGCCGATCCCTGCCCGGTACACCGGGTCGCCGCGGCCGGCGGTCCCGCGGCCGTCGTCGGCACGATCCCGGGGCCGTGCAACCCCGCCGGGCTCGCGTTCGACCGCCGTGGCCGGCTGTACGTGGCGAACGGCGACACCGTGGTGTCGTTCGTGCCGGACGCGGCGAACCCGCCGTCCGCGACGGTGTTCACCGCGGGTGTCCCCGGCGCGAACGGCCTGGCCTTCGACGCCTCGGGCGCGCTGTGGATCTCCGACGGCGGCACCGGGCAGGGCCGGGTCTGGCGCGCGGGCGCGGACGGCGTGGCCGCCGAGCAGTTCCGGGTGCAGCCGATGGTCAGCGACGTCCTTGCCGGCGGGATCGGCCGGGACGTGCGCGGCCTGCCGCCGGGGACGGTGACGATCACGCCGAACGGCCGCACGGCGGCGGACACCGCGGGCTCGCAGCACATCGTCGCGAACGGCCTGGCCTTCACCGGGGACGGCACGCTGCTGGTCGCGGACACGGCCCGGGGCGCGCTCTGGCGCGTGCCGATGGACCGCACGGGCCGCCCGCGCGCCTCGACCGGCTGCGACGCCGCCTTCGCGCCGAACACGTTGTGCCTGGACCACGTCGACGTGCAGCACCCGTACCTCGAAGGCGCCGACGGGATCGTCCTCGACCGCGCGGGCGGCGTCTGGACGGCGGTGAACGAGCGCAACGCGATCGTCCTGGCCCGCCGCGACGGCCGCGTGGTGGAGTACTTCCGCAACCCGGCCGACGCGACGTCGAAGCTGCGCAACGGCGGGCCGCTGGAGTTCCCGACCAGTCCGGTGCTGCTGCCGGACGGCCGCCTGTGCGTCACGCAGTCCGACGGCAACCGCCGCGACAACGCCCCGAACACCGCGGGCGAGGCCGCTCCCGCGGGTGCGGTGCGAGCGAAGGTCTCCTGCGTCAAACCCTGATCGGGGGTATGCGGGTTCCGCGCCGGTGTGCGCATGATGCAGGCATGCGCTCGAAGATGCTGACCGCCGGGCTGGTCCTGGCGCTGACCGCCGCACTCGGGGGTGTGGCCGCGGCCGACGCGCGTCCTGGGGGACGACCGAAGCTGACGGATCCGCACCCGTGCCCGGGCCAGCCGGGTTTCACGTGCTCGACCCTGACCGTCCCGCTCGACCGCACCGGCCGCGTGCCGGGCACGCTCGACCTGCCCGTGGCGACCGCGGACAACGCGGACGCGCCCAAGGGGGTCCTGCTGTTCCTCACCGGCGGCCCCGGTCAGGGCGGCGTCGGGACCATCACGCGGATCGCCCGGCAGCGGCTGCCGGAAGTCGCGCGGGACTACCGGATCGTCATGCTCGACCAGCGCGGCACCGGGCCGTCGGGCGCGCTGCGGTGTCCCGGCCTGCAGGCGGAGATGGGCAGTTCGGACATCGCGACGCCGTCGGCCGGCGCGGTGCAGGAGTGCGCGCGCATCCTCGGTGACACGGCACCGCTGTATTCGACCGACCAGAGCGTCGCGGACTTCGACCAGCTCCGGCAGGCACTGGGCGTGCCGAAACTGGTCGTCGACGGCGTCTCGTACGGCTCGTTCACGGCGGCGCGGTACGCGATCGCGCACCCGGACCGCGTCAGCAAGGTCATCCTCGATTCGGTGCTGCCGCACCACGCTTCCGCCGCGGCGTCGCTGTACCTGACGGGCCTGACGGCGGAGGCGCGCGTGCTGCGCGAGGCGTGCGCGGTGGCCCCGGCCTGCGGCTACGACCCGGCCGAGGACCTGGCGTGGGTGGTCCGCCACCGAAGCACGGCGGACGGGGTAAGGATCTTCGACACGGTGGTGTCGTACGAGTTCGCGGACCCGTCCTACCGCAACCCCGCGGCGGGCGACCTCATCGGCGCCCTGCACGAAGCCCGCGGCGGCCACGCGGAGCGCTTGGACGGCCTGCTGGAGGCGTACAAGTCCGGCGGCGACGACCCGGCGGCGTTCAGCGCCGGCCTCCACGCGGCGACGCTGTGCGCGGACGGCCGCTTCCCGTGGGGCTCGGCGGCGACCCCGCTCGCGCTCCGCCGTCCGTTGCTGTCACTGGCTTCCCACGCGCTCCCGGAGTCGGCGACCTGGCCGTACACGACCGGAGTGGCGACGCAGCAGGGGTTCATCCAGAGCTGCCTGCCGTGGCCGGCGGAACACCCGGGCTCGAACCCGGCTTCGCGGCTCCCGAACGTCCCGGTCCTGCTGCTCAACGGCGACCGCGACCTGTCGACGCCGTTGGAGTGGGCGCGCGAGGAAGCGGCCCAGGCCCCGAACGGCCGCCTGGTGATCGTGCCGGGCGAGTCGCATTCGATCCAGAACCGCGAGCGCGGCCACGCGGGGAGGGTCGCGGTACTCAGCTTCCTGGGGTCCACGTGACCGGCAGCTCGTGGACGCCGTAGATGTTCATGTCCGTGCGCAGCTTCACCTCCTCGGCCGGGACGGCCAGCGCCAACGTCGGGAAGCGGCGCAGCAACCCTTCGAAGCCCGCGCGCATCTCGATGCGGGCCAGCTGCTGGCCGAGGCACTGGTGCACGCCGTGGCCGAAGGACAGGAGGCCGCGGGCGTTGCGGTGGATGTCGAGCGTGTCCGGGTTCTCGAAGCGGCGGGGGTCGTGGTTGGCGGCCAGGAGCGAGACCACGACCGTCGAGCCCTTGGTGATCGTTTCGCCGCCCAGCTCGAGGTCCTCGGTGGCGTAGCGGAAGAAGATGTCGGCCACCGACAGGTAGCGCAGCAGTTCTTCCACGGCGCCGGGCAGCAGGTCCGCGTCGGCGCTCAGTTCGGCGCGCTGCCCGGGGTGTTCCAGCAGCGCGAACGTGCCCAGGGACAGCATGTTGGCCGTCGTCTCGTGGCCCGCGAGGAGCAGCAGGAAGGCCGCGCCCGTCAGCTCTTCGATGGTCAGGTCGTCGTGGCGGGCCAGATCCGACAGGATGTCCTCGCCCGGCTCCGCGCGCTTGCTCGTGACCAGCTCGGAGAGGTAGGTGTTCAGCGCGATGTAAGCGCCCATCTTCTCCTCGAGCGTCTGCTCCCGGAGCATGAACTGCGCGGAGTTGGCCTGGAACGTCTCCCGGTCCGCGTAGGGCACGCCGAGCAGTTCGCAGATCACCAGCGACGGCACCGGGAGTGCGAACTCCTTGACCAGGTCGACCGGCGGGGCCAGCTTCGCCAGGTGGTCCAGCTGGCGCTCGACGACGTCGGCGATGTGCTCCTCCAGCTGCTTCATCCGCTTGACGGTGAAGGCGCCGGTGAGCTTGCGGCGCAGCCGGCTGTGGTCCGGCGGGTCCATCGCGATGAACATGCCCGGCAGCTGCGGCGACGGCTCGGTGGCGGCGGGCATGCCCGTCTCGTACGGCACGTGGATGACGTCGAGGTCCAGCCGGGAGCTGAACCGCGTGTCGGCCATCATCTGCCGGACCTCTTCGAAGCCGGTGACGAGCCAGCCCTCGTGCCCGTCGGGGAACACCAGCGGGCCGACCGGGCGCGTGTCGCGCAGCCGGGTGAGCGCGCTCGGCGGGTCGAAGGGTCCCGCGTCGCGGTCCATGGGGAGTCCGTGCTGGCTCATCGGGTTTCCTTTCGTGGCGTGTGCCGATGACGATCGCCGAGTGGGCTGACACGGGCCTGACACGCCTCGGACACCGCCGTCCGTGGCAAGATCGGCCGCGTGCAGATCGGGATCCTGGGGCCCTTCGAAGTGCGCACGGACGACGGCGTGCTCGCCGAGGTGCCGGGCGCCCGCCTGCGGGGACTGCTGGTCGCCCTCGCGCTCGAGCCGGGCCAGGTGGTCCCGAAGGCGACGCTCGTCGATTGGATCTGGGGCGAGCAGCCGCCCGCCGAGGCGCCGAACGCGTTGCAGCGCCTGGTTTCCCGGCTGCGGAAGGCGCTGCCGGAGGGGGCGGTCGACAGCAGGCCGACCGGCTACCGGCTGGTGGTGGCCCCGGACGATGTCGACGCCGTGCGGTTCGAACGGCTCGTCGGCCAAGCCCACACGGACCCGCGGCGGCTGCGCGAGGCACTCGCCCTCTGGCGCGGTCCGGCCATGCAGGACGTCGAGCTGCCGGAAAGCGCGGCCTTCGGCGCCGCCGTCACCCGGCTCGAAGGGCTGCGCCTGGCCGCACTGGAGGACCGGTTCGACGGCGAGGTCGGCCCGGAGCTCGTCACCGAGCTGACCGACCTGGTGGCCGCGAACCCGATGCGGGAACGGCTGGTCGCCGCGTTGATGCGGGCCCTCGTCGCGAGCGGCCGCGACAGCGAGGCGCTGCTCGCGTACGAGCGCACGCGGGAGACCCTGGCCGACTCCCTCGGCGTCGACCCGTCGCCGGAGCTGTCCGAGGTGCATGTCGCCTTGCTGCGCGGCGAGCTCGGCCGTCGGGAAGAGAGCCCGAAGACGAACCTGCGGGCCGAGCTGACCAGCTACGTCGGCAAGGACGCCGACATCGCCGCGGTCCGCGAGCTCGTCGCCGAACACCGGCTCACCACCCTGATCGGGCCGGGTGGTTCGGGGAAGACCAGGCAGGCCACGGAAACCGCGCGCACGCTGCTCGGCGACCTGCCGGACGGCGCGTGGCTGGTCGAGCTGGCGGGGATCGGCACCGGCGACGACGTCGCCCAGGCGACGCTCGGCGCGCTCAAGCTGCGGGACGCACTCGTCGGCGAGGCACCGGACGCCGAGCCGACGGACCGGGTCATCGCGGCCCTGCGCGAGCGTTCGATGCTGCTGATCCTGGACAACTGCGAGCACGTCATCGAGGCCGCGGCGGCGTTCGCGCACCAGGTGCTCGGCGAGTGCCGCCGGCTGCGGATCCTCGCGACGAGCCGCGAGCCGCTCGGCATCACCGGGGAGGCGCTGTGGCAGGTCGCGCCCCTGGTCCTACCCGCGGAGGACGCGGATCCCGCCGAAATCGAGGCCGCCCCGGCCGTCCGGCTGCTGCGGGACCGGGCCGGCGCGGTGCACAAGGACCTCACGGCGGACGCGCGCACCCTGGCCCGCGTCTGCCGCGCGCTGGACGGGATGCCGCTGGCCATCGAACTCGCCGCGGCCCGCCTGCGCACGATGTCGCTCGACCAGCTCGCGCACCGGCTCGACGACCGGTTCCGCCTGCTGACCGGCGGCAGCCGGACGGCGCTGCCGCGGCACCGGACGCTGCGCGCGGTGATCGACTGGAGCTGGGAGCTGCTTTCCGACGCCGAACGCGTCGTCCTGCGCCGGCTCTCGGTGTTCTCCGGCGGCGCGAGCCTGGAGGCGGCCGAGCGGGTCTGCGGGGACGACGACGTCCTGGACCTGCTGACCGCGCTGACCGAGAAGTCGCTGGTGGTCGTGGTCGGCGAGCGCTACCGGATGCTCGGCACGATCAAGGAGTACGCCGGGCAGCGGCTCGAGGAGGCGGGCGAGAGGGACGTCGCCCGGCGCGCCCACCTCGCGTACTTCACGGAACTCGCCGAGACAGCGGAGCCACACCTGCGTCGCGCCGAGCAGCTGACGTGGCTCGCCACGCTCGAGGCCGAGCACGAGAACATCACCGCGGCGATGCGCGGCGCCCTCGCGGCGGGCGAGGCGGCCGAAGCGATGCGGCTCGCGGCGACGGCGGGCTGGTACTGGTGGCTGGCCGGGCACCGGGCGGAGGGCAACGAGCTGGTCATGGCGGCCACGGCCGTGCCCGGCGAGGTGCCGGCCGAGATCCGCGGCCTGGTCTTCACGTTCGTCGTCCAGTTCGTGACGTCCGGGCAGCAAAGCGACGAGTACCGGGCAGAGGACTGGATCCGCAGGGCGTACGAGATCAGCCTGAAGGTCGAAAACCCGCCGCTGGCCTTGCGGTTCGCCGCCGCGCTGGAGCGCCTGCTGCGCGGACCGGACGCGGCGCTGACGGCGTTCGGGCCGCTGCTCGCCGACGAGGACCCGTGGGTGCGCGCGGTGGCCCGGCTGCAGCTGGGCAAGATGCGCGTCCAGTTCGGGCACGGTGACCGGGAAGCGGACACGCTGCTCGAGACGGCCGTCGCCGAGTTCCGCGCGCTCGGCGAACGGTGGGGCACCTCGTTTGCCCTGACCGAGCTGGCGGACCGCATCACCGTGCGCGGCGAGTTCGCGGAGGCGTGTGAGTACTACGAGCAGGCCATCGACGTGGTGACCGAGGTCGGCGCCATCGAGGACGTCGTGCGGATGCGGGCGCGGCAGGCCCAGCTGTACTGGCTGCTGGGCGACGAAAAGGCGAGCGCCGCCGCACTGGCCGAGGCCCAGCGGCGCGCGGAGGGAGTGGCCTGGCCGAACGCGCAGGCCGAGCTCGCCCTGGCCAAGGCGGAACTAGCGCGCTGGAGCGGCGACACCGGACAAGCGCGTCGCCAGCTCGACGTCGCCAAGACGATGTTGGGCGACGACGCCGAGCGCGCGATCGCCCGGGCGGTGGCCGAGGACCTGCTCGGGTACCTCGCCGAGGACGTCGGCGAATCCCGGGCGCACCGGGCGGCGGCGTTCGAAGCGGCGACCCGGACGGGACACCCGCTGATGATCGCGCGGGCCCTCGTCGGAATCGCGGACCTGGCCCTGCGCACCGGCGAGGACGAGCAGGCCGCGCGATTGCTGGGAGCGAGCGCGGGAGTCCGGGGCCTGCCGGACCGCTCGCACCCGGACGTGGCCCGGATCGAGGAGACAGCCCGGCGTCGCCTCGGTGACGAGGGGTTCACCGAGGCGACGCGGGCGGGGGCGGAAGCGAGCTGGCCGGAGCTGGCCGCGGTCACGCTCGCTTCTTGAAGGTCGACGACGCCCACAGGTAGCCGACGACGGCGATCCCGGCGCACCAGCCGAGCGCGGCGAGCAGGGTGCCGGTGGCCGGCGTCCCGTTGAGCAGGCCCCGCAGGGTTTCGATGATCGGCGTGAAGGGCTGGTATTCGGCGAACTGCTTGAGGCCGGGGCCCATCTTTTCGGCGGGCACGATGGCGCTGCTGAAGAACGGGAGCATGACAAGCGGCACCGAAGCCAGGCCCGCCGTTTCCGGCGATTTCGCCGCCAGGCCCAGCGCGATTGTGAGCCAGCCGGTCGCGAAGCCGAGCAGGACGACGACGCCGAACGCGCCGAGCCAGTCGACAAAGCCCGCGGCCGGGCGGAAACCGAGCAGGAAGGCGACGCCGAGGAGGGCCGCGATGGCGATCAGGTTGGTCAGCACGCTGGCGACGACGTGGCCGGTGAGCACCGCGCCGCGCGAGACGTCCATGACCTTGAAGCGGTTGATGATGCCCTTGGTCATGTCGGAGTTCACCGCGGTGGCGGTGGCTCCCAGCCCGTAGCAGACGGCGAGCAGCATCAGCCCGGGCGTCGCGTAGTCGACGTAGTTGACGCCGACGCTGAAGGCGTCGCCGAACATGTAGACGAACATCAGCATGACGACGACCGGCATCAGGATCGCGTTGAACACCGACATCGGGTTCCGGGCGATGTGCTTGAAGTTGCGGCGCAGCATGACGATCGAGTGGGCGTTCATCGCGCGGGAACCTCCGTGGCGTGGCCCGTCAGGGCGAGGAAGACGTCGTCGAGATCGGGCGTGTGGACGGACAGTTCTCCGGCGCTGAGCGCGTATTCGTCGAGTCTGTCCAAAAGGGACCGAAGGGATTTCGTGCCGCCGTCGCTGGGAACGCGCAGAGCCAGGGCTTCGTCGTCGCGGGTGGCGTCGGTCAGGACGCGCGCGGCCGCGTCGAGCTCGGCCGGGGTGGTGAACCGGAGCCGGACGTGGGTACCGGGAATCCGGCGCTTCAGCTCGTCGGCGGTCCCCTGGGCGACGAGCCGGCCCTGGTCGAGCACGGCGATGCGGTCGGCGAGCTGGTCGGCCTCTTCGAGGTACTGGGTGGTGAGGAAGATGGTGACGCCGTCGGCGACGAGGTCGCGGATGATGGTCCACATGGTCCGGCGGCTGCGCGGATCCAGGCCGGTCGTCGGCTCGTCGAGGAAGATGATCCGCGGGCGGCCGACGAGCGTCATGGCGAGGTCGAGCTTCCGGCGCATGCCCCCGGAGTAGGTCGACGCGGGTTTGCGCGCCGCCTCGGTGAGTTCGAAGCGCTCGAGCAGTTCGCTGACGGTCCGCTTGCCGGCGCCTCGGCTGAGGTCGACCATCAGCTGCAGGTTCTCCTGCCCGGTGAGCAGCTCGTCGACGGCGGCGAACTGCCCGGTGACGCCGATCGCGGCCCGCACGGCCTTGGCCTCGGTGGCCAGGTCGTGCCCGGCGACGCGAGCGGTGCCGCCGTCGGCCTTCGCGAGCGTGGTGAGGACGTTGACGGTCGTCGTCTTGCCGGCGCCGTTCGGGCCGAGCAGGGCGAAGATGCTCCCGGCCTCGACTTCGAGGTCCACGCCGTCGAGGACGGTTTTGTCTTGGTAGGCCTTCCGCAGTCCGGAGGCCGTGATCGCCAGGTCTGTCATGGGAACCACGGTCGGGGAGCGGCCTGACACGGACCTGATCCGGACCTGACACGGGGATTTTCCGGCCAAACCGGGCAAAGATCCGTTAGCCTGCCCAGGCTAGTTGATCTTCAGCCAAAAGGAGCAACATGTCGATCAAACGTGCCGCGAGCACCCTGCTGGCGGCCGGTGCGCTGGCGGCCGCCGGCAGCATCGCCCTGGCCGCCCCGGCGAGCGCCGAACCGTGCGGCTGGCAGGGTGACGGCACCCAGAACTACAACCACTGCGGCAGCACGACGGTGATGCTGACGGTCGAGCACGTCTTCGGCTCCGACGACCACTTCTGCGCCCGTCCGGGCATGAACAACATCAACGCGGGCAACTCGCCGTACAACACGTGGCGGACGACGTTCGCGTATTACAACAACGGGCCGACCAACTGCGCCTACGGCTGGTACCGGTAGTTCTTTCCATGACGAAGGCCAGGTCCGGCTGGACCTGGCCTTCGTCCGGGTGGAGCTGAGGGGAATCGAACCCCTGACCCCCGCCTTGCAAAGGCGGTGCTCTACCAATTGAGCTACAGCCCCGGACGCGGGCAGCGCGTGCCCGCGGGGAAGATCAGTTGTGGGAAGCGCCGGCCGGCTTGGCCGGGGTGGTGCCGTTGGTGGAGGGCACCGGCGCGGTCGCCTCACGCCAGAGGTCGGCTTCGGCCTTGGCCGCCTTGTTGCGCTTGACGACGAACAGGACGCCGCCCGCGATGACGGCGAGTGCCAGCAGCTTCTTCACCGAAGCCCCCTTCTCAGCTTGCTTCCCTTACCCCGCGATGTTACTGCACCGGCTCGGGACGGGTGTCAGGCAGCCAGTGGTTCCACGTGGAACCACTGGTAACGCACGTCACACGCCCCAGGAAATACCGGCTCGGGTGGTCTTGTTGTAAGGATTGGTCGGTGTGCCCACCGTGTCCCCCGGGCCTCACTCATCGCCTTCGCGGAGTTCCGTACGGCTGGAGCCGCGATGCGCCACTCGCCGAGAGGCGACCGTGCGGCGCGCCGACCGTGACCGCTCAGCCCTGCCGGACTTCTCTTCCCGGCAGGGCTGACCTGTGTGGTGACCCGGCTCCGGGGAGCCGGGTCACCGTCAGGGCGGACGACGACGTGATTCCTTGTCGCCCCGAAGCAGCCGAAGCAGTGCGACCGCGTGTTTGCGGCCGGCCTCATCCGCTCGTAACGACCAGATGACCACGATCAACTGTGTCACGTACCGGAGTACGACCACCGCTGCCGCCGCCGTTGCTCCAACAACACCACTGAACTGCACGACTTCGACCGCCGTCACCGTGACTCCTTTCTCGGAGTTCCGGTGGTTTTTACGGGGGCCGGGCGGGATCCCCTCGGATCCCACCCGGCCCCCTTCCCCCACTGGAGTCACGGGAGCGCGAATTCGCGCAGCGCTATGGAGTTGTTTCGGCATCTCGAGTGTACGGGATTTCGGCCGGGTGCTTGCCGGACGCGGTTCAGGCGCCGTTGATCCGCGCGACGAGCTCGTCCCGGTACTCCTGCGCCGCCCGGAACTCCGGCTCGTCGCCGGTCGCCCGCTTCAAGGCGCCTTCCAGGATCTTCAGTCCCTGCCGTTCGTCGCCGCGCGCGTCCGCCTGCCTGGTGGCGTTTTCCATGGCTTTGGCGAGCTTGGTCTGCGCCTCGGGTTCCTCGGTGGCCATGTTGATCCGGATCCAGTTGCCACCCGGGTCGACGACGGTGAACCCGGTGTACCGGTCGTTGCGCAGCCGCGGCCGGGTCATCCGCGGGATGCCGGAGACGAGCAGTTTTCCGTGCACGGACCGCATCCCCGCCGCAAAGGCCTCGAACAACTCGCTGGTGTCTTCCACGATGACCAGGCAGGTGCTGTACGACTGCGCGGGGTCGTAGCCGTCCATTCCGAAGAAGTGCAGGTTGAGGTCTTCCCGCCGCACCGCGACGTGCGGGTTCGGCCGCGTCTGGCGATAGGTGATCTCGAAGCCGAGCATCTCGTAGAAGGAGGCGATCTCGTCGATGGACGGGCAGGGCAGGAGCGGAATGGTCAGTTCGTTCGCCATTGCCCGAAGCTAAGCCCGGACCTGCCAAAACGACACCGAGCTATTTGCTGGTGCGAACAGCGCGGGTGGCTCTCCGGGTACCTGGATCACCAGGGTCTCCCGGCCGGTGCCGGAAGCCGGTCAACTGGTCCCATGCCGGAAACCCAGTTCACCACTCATGCGGACCTTTTCGATCTGACGGGCAAGCACGCCCTCGTCACCGGCGGCACCAGGGGCATCGGGCTGATGATCGCGCGCGGCCTGCTGCAGGCGGGCGCCCGCGTCGTCATCAGCTCACGCAACGCGGACGCGTGCGCGGAGGCACAGCAGGCGCTGTCCGAATTCGGCGACGTCCGAGCGATCCCCGCCGACCTGTCCACCTACGACGAGTGCCGGCGGCTCGCCGATCTCGTCGAGGCTGGCTCGGAACGCCTGGACATCCTCGTCAACAACGCGGGAGCGATGCGGCGCGAGCCGCTGGAGACGTTCCCGGCCGAGGCTTGGGACACCGTCGTCGACCTCAACCTCAAGGCGCCGTTCTGGCTGGTGCAGGCCCTGCTCCCGGCGCTTCGCAAGGCGGGCACCGCCGATGATCCCGCGCGGGTCGTCAACATCGGCAGCATCGCCGCGATCCACGTCGCCGAGGCGCCGAATTATTCGTACGCCAGCAGCAAAGCGGGGCTCCACCAGCTCACCCGGGTATTGGCCAGGGAACTGGGCCCCCAGCACATCACGGTGAACGCGGTGGCCCCGGGACCGTTCCCGTCGCAGATGATGGCGTCCACGCTCGATGCCATCGGCGACCGGATCGCGGCGAAGGCGCCGCTGCGCCGGCTCGGCCGTGACGACGACATGGCCGGGATCGCCGTGTTCCTCGCCGGCCGGGCCGGGGCCTACCTCACGGGCACTGTCATCCCGGTCGACGGCGGTATCGCCACGACCGCAACGGGTACGTAGGCATCCGGGGGGGGTACCGGCAGAACCTCCCTCCGCCGGCGAACGGGGCTTACGGTGACGAGGTGGCCACGATCGATCTGCGCACCGAGATCAAGGAATTCCTGACCTCGCGCCGCGCCCGGATCACGCCCGGGCAAGCCGGACTGCCCGCGTACGGCGGCAACCGCCGGGTCGAAGGTCTGCGGCGCGAAGAGGTGGCTCTGCTGGCGGGGGTCTCGGTCGATTATTACGTGCGCATGGAGCGCGGCGGCCTCGCCGGCGCCTCCGACGGCGTGCTCGACGCGTTGGCATCCGCGTTGCAGCTCGACGAGGCCGAGCGCGATCACCTGTTCCACCTCGCGCGGCAGTCCGGCGTTCCCCGTCGCTCCCCCGCGACGGTGCGGCCGGCGCTGCGGCAGGTGCTCGACGCCATCACCGACGCGCCGGCGTGGATCTGCAACGGCCGTTACGACGTCCTGGCGCTGAACCACCTCGCCCGCGCGCTGTATTCCCCACTGCTGACCGACACGAGACGACCGCCGAACACCGCGCGTTTCGTGTACCTGGATCCCGAAGAGGCAAGGACGTTCTTCGTCGACTACGACCGAATCGCCCGCGATGTAGCCGCGAAGCTCCGCATGGAAGCCGGCCGCAATCCGCACGACGAGGAGCTGATCGCCCTGGTCGGCGAATTGTCGACCCGCAGCGAACTGTTCCGGCGGCGGTGGGCCACCCAGGACGTCCGGCTCCACCGGTCGGGACGCAAGCGCCTGCACCACCCGGTAGTGGGCCGGCTCGACCTGGACGTCGAGTCGCTGGAACTGCCGGCGGAGCCCGGCTTGCTCCTGAACGTCTACACCGCCCCCGCCGGCACACCGGCCGCGGACGGCCTGGCCCTGCTGGCATCGTGGGCGGCCGGCCAGGTCAGGAGCAGCAGCCTTCGGGCCGAGTGACCTTTTCGGCCTGGCCGGTTTCCGCGTCGGGGGTGCAACACGTGGCCGGGGTGGCGAGGGCCGCGCTGTCGGTGCCGAAGGTCCGGGAGTCGGCCTTGACGGTGTAGACCTCCCACGGCTCCTGGCCGGGGCCGTGCACCCACACCTTGTCCTGCACGGCGTAGCAGCAGGTGGTGTCGTCTTCGGTCAACGTCTCCAGCCCTTCGCCGGTCAGCCGCTTGCTGGCCTCGCTGACCTGGTCGGTCGACTCGACCTCGACGCCCAGGTGGTCCATGACCGTCGCCTGCCCGGGCTCGCCCTCCAGGAGGACGAGCTTGAGCGCCGGTTCGGCGATGGCGAAGTTGGCGTACCCGGGGCGGAGCTTGGCCGGCTCGGTGCCGAACAGCTTCGAGTAGAAGTCGATCGAGCTTTCGAGGTCTCCGACCCGCAGCGCGAGCTGTACCCGTGACATTGCATCCTCCTTGAATAGACGTTCGTCGAAGCAAGAACTCGACTTAGATTGCCTTCTACTTAGAAGTTCGTCAAGATAGATGCATGCCGAAACAGCTACCGATCGTCGCGATGGACGCCTGCTGCTCGCCGCTCGCCCGCGAACCGCTGAACGAGAGCCAGGCCGTCGAGCTGTCCAAGCTGTTCAAGGCGATGGCCGACCCGGTCCGCCTGCGGCTGCTCTCGCTGATCGCCTCCCACGCCGGGGGCGAAGCGTGCGTGTGCGACCTGACCGACGCCTTCGACCTGACCGGCCCGACCATCTCCCACCACCTCAAGGTGCTGCGCGAGTCCGGGTTGATCACCGGCGAACGGCGCGGGACCTGGGTGTACTACCGCGTCCACCCCGAGGTGCTGGCCCGGTTGTCGGCCGTGCTGGTCCCCGGTGACGCGATCGTCCCGGCATGACCGGCACGCACGCCGGGGTGGTCGGCAAGCTGTCCACCCCGGACCGGTTCCTGCCCGCGTGATGTTCGCGCTGGCCTGGCTGCTGCTGCCCGATCTGCCGGAGTACCGGACCGGGTTGATCATCGTCGGCCTGGCCCGCTGCATCGCGATGGGCATCATCTGGAACGACCTCGCGTGCGGTGACCGGGAAGCCGCTGCGGTGCTGGTCGCGCTGAACTCGGTGTTCCAGGTGATCGCATTCGGTCTGCTCGGCTGGTTCTCCCTCTCGGTCCTGCCCGGCCGGCTCGGCCTGCCCCAACTCGTGTACGTGTCCCTGGCGCTACGCCGCCGCTTCACTCCGGCCCCCGTGGAGGTCACCCCGTGAACACCCCCGAAGTCCTGTTCGTCTGCGTCCACAACGCCGGCCGCTCCCAGATGGCCGCCGCGTTGCTCGCCCACCACGCCGGCAGCGCGGTCGACGTCCGCTCGGCCGGCTCCGCGCCCGCCGAGAGCATCAACCCCGCCGTGCGCGAGGCGATGGCTGAAATCGGGCTCGACCTCTCCCGCGAGGTCCCCAAGAAGCTGACCACCGACGCGGTGGAAGCCGCCGACATCGTGATCACCATGGGCTGCGGTGACGCGTGTCCGATCTTCCCCGGCAAGCGCTACCTCGACTGGCAGCTCGACGACCCCGCCGGCCAATCCGTCGAGGACGTCCGGCCAATCCGGGACGAGATCGAACGCCGCGTCCGCGCCCTGCTCGCCGAGCTGGTCCCCGCCACATCCTGAACCTTCCACCGCGCCCATTTATCGTTTATCGTCGATGGACGATGAAGGGGGCTGTTGTGCTCGATCGCCACACTGCCGAGACCTACGCGGGCTGGTTCCGCGCGCTGGCCGACCCGACGCGGGTCCAGATTCTCAACCTCCTGGCCGCCACCGGCACTCCGCTGACGGTCGGGCAGATCGTCGAGCAGGTCGAGGTCGGCCAGTCCACGGTGTCCGCCCATTTGAAGATCCTCACCGAAGCCCGGTTCGTGCTCGCCGAACCACGCGGCACCGCCCGGCTCTATCAGGTCAATCAGCGCTGCGTGTCCTGCTTCCCGACCGCCGCCGACGTCGTCATGGGCCGCGGAGTCCTGCCGTTCGCCGCCGTCACCTGCGAAATCATCCGATGAACCCCGACCGCGACGCCGTCCGCAACCGCTACGCCGGCGCTATCGGTGCCGTCCACTACGCCGGCGAGGACATCCCTGCCGAAGTGTCCGCAACCAGCCTCGGGTGCGGCAACCCGCTGGCCGCCGCCGACCTGCACCCCGGGGAAACGGTGCTCGACCTCGGCTCGGGCGGAGGGCTCGACGTCCTGCTCTCCGCCCGCCGCGTCGGCCCCACCGGCCGCGCCATCGGCCTGGACATGACCGACGACATGCTCGCCCTCGCCCGGCGCCACGCCGGGCGGGCCGACGTCATGAACGCCGAGTTCATCAAGGCCACCATCGAACGCGTCCCGCTGCCGGACGCCTCAGTCGACGTCGTCATCTCCAACTGCGTCATCGCGCTGTCGTCCGACAAGCCGGCCGTGTTCGCCGAGATCGCCCGCGTTCTACGCCCCGGCGGCCGTCTCGGGATCACCGACATCGTGGCCGACGACACGCTCACCGACGCCGAACGCGCAGCCCGCACCGACGCGGTCGAGTGCCTCGGAGGCGCGCTCACCGCCGACCGCTATCACGCTCTCCTCCAGGACGCCGGGTTCGCCGGCATCAACGTCCGGCTGACCCACGAAGTCGGCGACAAGCTGCACTCGGCGATCATCCGTGCCCACCGGCCGGCGCCTGTCCGCGTCGTTCCCATGACGATGGATCACGCCGGGCAAGTCCTGGCGATCTACCAAGCCGGGCTCGACACCGGGCACGCCAGCTTCGAAACCACCGCCCCCGGCTGGGCCACGTGGGACGAGGACCACCTGCCGGCGCACCGGTTCGTGGCCCTCGATGCCGCCGGAGACGTGCTCGGCTGGACCGCGGTCAGCGCCGTCTCCTCGCGCTGCGTCTACGCCGGAGTCGTCGAGCACAGCGTGTACGTCGACCCGACTGCACGCGGCCGAGGTGTTGGCCACGCGCTTCTGGATGCGCTCATCGGCTCGACCGAGAGCGCGGGGATCTGGACGATCCAAAGCGGCGTCTTCCCAGAGAACACCGCGAGCAGAGCACTCCACCGCCGCGCCGGCTTCCGCGAACTCGGGACCCGCGAACGGATCGGCCGGCATCACGGCCGGTGGCGCGACGTCGTGGTGATCGAACGGCGAAGTACCGCTGTGGGGATCGCATCCGACTGAAACCGAGAGCCAGGCAGCAAAAAGCCCGGCTCGCGAGAGGCGAACCGGGCTTGACTTGCGTGGGCCTACCAGGACTTGAACCTGGGACCTCTTCGTTATCAGGCCAAGACCGCCTATCCGTGATCAAGGCGCACGTCCGACTACCTCGGGCTTGAACGTCCGTAGACGTCCGCAGAAGTACCCGCCAAGGTAGGGCGATCGTCAGGCACTTCGTCAGGCTGCTCGCAGGCCTTGACCAGCCAGGATGGGTGTTAGCTACCAACATCGGCAACAAGGCGCGGCACGCCGCGCTGTGTCGGCGGGCGGTGAGAGAATGCCCGCTATGTCCTCAACATCTAGCGGGCTCCTTGCCCAAATCGAGGCTGACGTACTCGACGGCGGCGTGCCCATCTCCACGCTGCTGCAGAAGATCATTGTGCTCGGAGGCAAAGCGAAGTCCGAGAAGATGCGAGAGTGGGCTCGCCACGAGCTGAACGGCTACATAGGTTCGGATGCTCCCCTTCCGGCCTACCGCCGGATTCATGCCGCGCTGTACATCCGGATCACCAACCGAGCTGGTTACAACGCAATATCTCAGCGGATCAACCCCTCAGATTTGCCTGACTTCATGACCAAGGACGTGGACTTGGAGGAGGCGGTTCTGGGGAGCGGCATAGGTGAGCTTGAGGCGCTTGCAGGTAAGGGTGACCGCACCGACGAGCCGCACTGGCTAAGTCCAGCCTGGGCGGATGTCGTAGTCGACTACCTGAACAAGGCGGCCGTCCAAGACGGGGTCAGTGTGGTGCAAGGCGCCTACTGGGAACTACCTAATTCCTCGATCAAGGGCCTGCTTGTGCGAGTACGCACTGCGCTGGCCGAACTAGTAGCCGAACTGGCCACGTTGACTCCACAAGAGCAGGAGGTGCCTACTAAAATTGCTGCTGATCAGGCGGTACAGTTGGTCATCACAGGTGAACGTCCCACGATCAACATCACCAACCAGCACACTGATACCGGACCTAACATCTCAACTCAAGCTGCTCACTCAGCAACGGTGGCCGCCGGACAAAGCACAGCGATTGGCAACCAAACCGCCAGCGGAGAGAATTCAACGGTGATCGGCGCGCAAGCCGCAAACGGCGACAGCGCCACCGTGAACGGCCGAGACAGCGCAGCATCGTCACCGGTCGCGAATGAGCATGAAGGCTGGTGGATAAGACTACGAAAGCGCGGAGCGTTAGTTGCATTCTTTACAATTGTTGGTGGTATTGCTGGAATCGTGGGCGCCATAGCCGCTGTTCTTACACTGCTTGGCTGGACCCCTTGGTAGCACCATCGCTATACGCGCAGCACAGTTACTCCCGAAAATTTGAGGTTCGGGCATCCGTGGACGCCCGACAGCGTCCGTCGATCGTGAGTCTCCGCCCTCCGTCATAACAGTATGCGCCTGGAAGCTCCGCTTTGGACACCCCTATGCGTCTGTCGACATACCCTTTCAAACCCAGAGATAATCACACAGCACCGGATCCATCGACCCGACGCAGCATCCCTTTGGCCAGCCACGCTACAAGCGTAGAGCTGAGCAGAACGGCCGCCTGCGCCTCTTCAAGAGACACATCTTCATAGTCAGCTCGCCCATGGCGATCAGTGTGACTATGCCAAAGTAGCTGCATCATCGACACGACCTTCTCAACCGAAGAGCCCCCTCTAGAATCAGCCATCACGAATTCCCATTTGTGCAAGGAATCCCGAAGGACACGAATGTCTTTCCCGAGAGTTGCGCTACCGTCCTTCGGAGACACCAGAGGACACGACAGCACTTCAACTGAACGCACTGCATCATAATAAGCATGACTGGGGCTGGCATTTATGCCGAACGCGAAATTCCACGCAGAGCGCAGCAGTTCGCTCGCCTTGTCTGCAACGGAAAGCGCAGTCTCTGCAACATCAAAGACACCACGGGGAAGAGCCTCAACCAGGCGGTAGCGTCCCTGAACTAGCTTCACCGTCCAACTCGAACCGGAGTCGCGCAAGATCTTTTCCATATCTTGCACACGCGCAGGAGGGCTATACCCGGGCCGACTTGCGGATATTCTGGAAATCTCGAAGTCCACAAGCCAAGTTCGGTGCTCCTCATTTAAATTCCGAAAGACTTTGAAAGCATCCGACACCCCTGCCAGATTTACTGAGCGAATCCCGAGATCAACACGAGCGGCTTGCTGAAATTCCACCATGAAAGACCAGCGCACGAAGTCGTAGTCCCCCGGATCTTTGGCTAGCCAGCGATGAATCGATTCGTTCGCATGCGAAGGCAAGCCCTTACGTAAAGTAAGAAAATCTTCTAGCTCAGCCGGGCCGGCACCCGGAGGCGTCCACACGAAATCGTCCACATCGATATTCTCGCAGATGTCAAGCAAGCAGCCAAACGACATAGACAACTGGCGACCGTAGCGAGGGCCTGCGAGCGTCACCGCAAGGAAACTGCCGACGTCGTCCTCTACGTGCCTTGTGATCGAGGGCCCACCTTGCCAGAAGTACACGGAGGCGCACGGCGAGTAGCCGCAGCCTGGGGACAAGGTTGTGGACATTTTTCTTGCCTGTGGATAGCGCCACCTCTGCAGCTTCGCCAAGCACGCAGACCGTCGCTGACCTGCAGTTTCGACGCCTCCTCTGAGACTAGCGGTTGATCCACATGATGATCCACTAAGGCGAAACCGCAGGTAGAAGCTGGTTATAGCACCGCTTTTGAGGCGGACGTCGACCTGTCCCTGCCGCACCGGCCCAGTTCTCGCGGCTATGGTTTCTCCGAGGCCTCTGAGGAACCCGGAACGCGACCCGCTCCGGACCCTCACCAGTCGGACCCGGCTGGACGTCCAAACGGAACTCTCTGTGGAGAGGAACCATGGCAGGTCGACGAGACTGCTTATGCAGTCGCCTTCGCCGTAAGGCAAGGAGTGCGGTGGCAGCAACCACCGCACTCCTCATCGCCTTGGCGGCGCTGGTGCACGAGATCGCTGGTCTCGTGCACTGATCGGTTTCTGCGGAAACCCTGGGCGGGAGTCGGGCGCAAGCGTCTGGCTCCCGCCCAGCCCTCGAAGTATTGCACACATAAAAACACATCTCGTACTTGTAGGGCGTACACCCTGACCTGGGAAGATGCCGCAAAAGGCGAATCATTAGCACGTGTGCGCTACTCCAAAAGTCCTACACTGTGGCGTGCATCTACCGCCGAACGCCGTACCGACGCTCTTCGGCCACTCCGCCATCCGGTGCACCGGGCACAACCGCCAGTACGCCATCCGGCCGACTGGCGCGCATCGAGCACGTGTTCTAAATGTGGTCGTGCTGGGCAGGCAGGGGAAGTGGTTGCCAGCAACCCAGCCGCTACTCGACTACGCCGTAGTGGGTGGCGAGCACGGCGAACTCCGCGCCTCGGCGTCGAGTTGCTCGATCGACAAGGCGCCGCATTGTGGTCTTACCGAGCGGCTGATAGCGCACCCAGTCCGGCGCTAGGTCGCGTGCCTCGGAGAGCCAGGTCAGCGCGTCTCGGTCGTGGCGAAGGTCGGCAGCCGCAGCAGCGAGGAGTAGCCGGTGGCCGGCCTCCCAAAAGGCCGGGACGTCGCCCATAGTGTCGGGCACAGCGGCCGCCAGGCGGAGTGCTTGTTCCGGGTCGCCGGCGCGCGCTGCAAGCTCGACGTTCTGGAGTGCCGCGACGCGCGGACCGAAGATCGCAGCCTCAGAAGCCGTGTCGCCTCTTGACCGGATCGCGGCAGCGTGAGCAGCAGCAAGTAGGTCCTCGGCGCGGCCAGCGCTGCCAGCAACGAAGATCTCCGCGCCCTGCTGAACGCGGGCTACAAGCGCTCGGCGACGGTGACGCGGTGCGTCGGCGACGCCAAGAGCATGAACGTCACCCGCTTTCGAGAACACCGACCGCATGGTCACCGCCGAACTGATCCGCGAACTGCACGCCATCGAAGACGGCCCCTGGACCGACCTCCAAGGCAAACCGCTCGACAGCCGCCGCCTCGCGAAGGAACTCGACCGCTACCTAGTCCGGCCAAAGGACCTCAAGGTCAGCGGCAAGACGCTCAAGGGCTACCGCATCGACGGCGACGGCGGCCTGGCCGACGCCTGGAGCCGCTACCTCCCACCGCTCGCAACGGCGGCGACCTCCGCGACCAGCGCGACCCCGCAGGTCAATGCCACATCGGGCACCGCGGAGGCGCTGGGCTCGTCCGCGACCTCCGCAACCCGGGTCGCGGACGGTCGCGGCACACGGCAGCCGCTCGCACCCACGTTGACCAGCCCAGTCGCGAAGGTCGCGGACGTCGCGCCCACCAAGCCCGACCACGACACCGAGGGGGACCGATGAACGCCGTACCCATGCCGGTCGCTGTGCCGAACGGCACCTGTACCGGATCACCGAAGCGATGCGCCTGCTGTCGATGAGCCGCTCGGTCATCTACGAGCAGTTGGGCTCGGGGCGCTTGCGCTCAGTCAAGCAGGGACGCGCCCGCCTCGTGCCGGCCGTCGCCATCCAGGAATACGTCGAGCTGCTGATGAGGGAAGCGGAGGTCAGCTATGACGAAACGGCGTAGCCGGGAAGACGGCGGCCTCCGCTGGTCGGAGAGCCGTCAGCGTTGGATCGCGGAGATCACGGTCGGCTACACACCGGCCGGGAAGCGGAAGGTCCGCTCGGCGTACGGCAAGACGAAGACCGAGGCGAAGGACAAGCTGAAGGAGATGCTCCGCGAGCACGACGACGGACTTTCGCCGGAAGACCGGTCGTTCACGGTGGCTCAGGCGGTGCGTGACTTCCTCGCGCACGGTCTGCCCCGGCGGTCGGCCTCGACCGTGGAGAAGCTGACGATCCTCGCCGACAAGCACATCGTGCCGCTGATCGGTCACCGCAACGCACGGGAGCTGACCGCGGACGAGGTCGACACGTGGCTCGCCGGCCGGGCGAAGGTCGTGTCGACACGGACGCTGCAAGAGCTGCTGTCGCTGCTCCGACGGTCGCTGGCCAGGGCGCAGAAGCGAGAGAAGATCAAGCGGAACGTCGCGCTCCTGTGCGAGGTCCCCGAGGGGCGGGCTGGTCGACCGTCGAAGTCGCTGACCTTCGAACAGGCCGAGGCCGTACTTGCGGCCGCTGAGTTCACCTCGATGCGCGCCTACATCGTCGTGTCACTGCTGACCGGCGCCCGAACCGAGGAGATGCGGGCTCTCACCTGGTCGCATACCGACTTGGAAGGTCGGCCGGACCTGACCCCGCCCCCCCCCGCACGTCAAGGTGTGGCGATCGGTACGGGAAGGCGGCGACACGAAGACAGCGAAGTCTCGTCGCTCGCTTGCGCTTCCACGACGGTGCGTGGACGCCTTGCGTGCTCACCAGCGGAAGCAGGCGTTCGCGCGAAAGCTGGCCGGTGACAACTGGGAGGAGAACGGCCTGGTGTTCGCCTCGGCCGTCGGCCGCGAACTGGACGCGGCTAACGTTCGCCGGTCGTTTCGGCGAGTCCTGAAGCGTGCCGAGTTGAACCCGGCTGAATGGACGCCCCGCGAGTTGCGACACAGCTTCGTGTCGCTGCTCTCCGACAACGGCATGGAGATCGAGAAGATCTCGCGGCTTGTCGGCCACAACGGCACCACCGTCACGGAGAAGGTCTACCGGCACCAGTTGAGGCCGGTCATCCAGCACGGCGCCGAAGCGATGGACGGCATCTTCGCCAGGACGTAGCACGCGCTGCACCACCAAGGCATGTACCGAGTGGGATGAGGCATAGCTTCATCCCACTCGGCACCGTCGGGATGTCACTCCTGGTCGGCCACTTCCCGCTCCGGCGTCGCGGCCTCGAAAGGCGACCGGTCGCCTCGTTCAGTGACGCCGTAGCAGACCTGCAGGACCACCACGAGAAGCGTGGCGAGGCCCGCTCCAACGAGGACGCGGTCCGAGGGGAACATCGCTCCTACAACGAAACCTGCGAATGCCACAGCCACCGTGAGGAGCACTCGCCGCGTTCCTCTTTCGCAAAATGCCCTGCTTAGGGCATCCTTGACCTGCCGGAAGGTGTACATCTGACCCACTTTCGGTGAGGCGTCTGCCTGGCCCGGTGGCTTGAGTGTCGAGCCCATCGCCATCCGGTCCGGCAGGCGCTGCTCGGACTAAACCGTACGGATACGGTTCTACTCCTCCGGACACTCCCTGGTAAGAGCCTTGCTTGCAGGAAGACATTTAGGTGACATAAGGTGGATATCAGGTCGACATCAGGCTGACGAGGTCGCCTTTACAGGGAGTTGATCATGGCGAAGAAGCCGCTCGGAGCGCCGCTTGCCCCGGCGGGCCCTCAGTACGCCTTCTTCTCAAAGATGCAAAGTCTCGTTCTTGAGTACGGCGATCCGTCTCTAGCAGACATGGCTACCCGCATTCATGTCTCGCGCCAGGTGCTTCACCGGGCCCTCCGCGGACCAGACCTCCCAAGCCGAGATCTCGTCGCACGTGTTGTAGATCTACTCACCCTCGACGATGAGAAGCACCGAGATGACGTGAAACGTGACGCACTTCGCCATTGGACGGAAGCGGTCTGGGATCGTCGCCAAAAAGCGCGCCCATCGGCGCAGACCACACTCGGCACTACGGCGGTTACGTCGGAGCAAGATCGACTCGAAGCTTCCCGCGATCGTCAAGCGTTCGGCGCCTCCCTGAGACGGCTTCACCAGCAAGCCGACGCGCCAACTCTACGCCAAATCGGCATACGCATAGGTCTCCCCCGATCCACGCTGAGTGACTGGCTGAACGGAAGGTCGATTCCCCGGGATCGAACGTTGGTGCAAGGACTTGTCGACACCCTTTTTCAACTGTCGAGCCGCGCCCACACCGGAGATCTAGTTCCCTTGCGGGACGAGATCTTCGATGCGTGGGACAAGTATCAAGCTTCGGCTGCCAGGTAGGCGCTGCATTTACGCTCCGGGATCCTCCGGAATCCTCCGGCTCTCCGCCTTCGAGTGCTAGTCAGGCAGCTAGTCAGGCTGACAGCAAAAAGCCCGGTTCACCAGAGTGGTGAACCGGGCTTTGACCTGCGTGGGCCTACCAGGACTTGAACCTGGGACCTCTTCGTTATCAGCGAAGCGCTCTAACCGCCTGAGCTATAGGCCCTTGAACGAGAAGAACTTTACAGGACCCCCGGAGGGGCCCTGCAACCGGGTCACTCCCGTTCGGACAAGGTGACCTCCAGGCCTCCGGCCAGGTCGGCTGAGACGTTGTAGATGAACGCGCTCACCGTGGCCAGGGCCGAGACCAGGACGATGTTGATCGCGCCCAGGATGGCGGCGATGCCGAACACCCGGCCGGCGCTGATCAGGGGTTCGGCTGAGGCGTTTGCTCCCTCGCCGCCGACCAGGGACGAGTACGTTCCGTTCAGTTTGTCCCAGACGCCCATGCCGTCGAGCACCGTGTACAGGACGCCGACCGCGACCAGCCAGACGAAGAACATGGCGACGCCCAGGACCAGGGACAGCTTGAGGACCGACCACGGGTCGAAGCGCTTGACCTGCAGGGATGCTCGGCGGGGGCCCCGGCCGGGGCGGCGCAGGGCGCTCGGGCGAGCTCGCTGCGTCGAGGCCGGGGGGACCTCGCCGGCCGCGGGGGGAGGCGTTTCCGCGCTGCCGCCGAAGAGGCGGGGGGCTGCGCTGCCCGTCACCACCGGGCGTTCGGTGGTGGGGGCGGGCTGCGCCTCCTCCGTGGCCAGCTTGACCGTCGCTTCGGCGTCGCCTTCCTTGTCCACCCGCTGCCAGGGCGGGCTCGCCGGCGTTCCGTTCGAACCCGCTGCCTCGGGATTGTCGGTCGGTGTCACGAAGAGTCAGTCCTTACCCGTGCCGTGGGGCGCTGTCCGTAGTTGTGAACTTACTGCTCGGGCTGCGCCGTGGTCTCGTCAGCTGCTTCCGGCGCTTCGGGAGCGTCACCATTGGCGACGTCCGAGGGCTCGTCCGCGTTGCGTGCGACCGCGAGAAGAGTGGTGCCTTCGCCGAGATTCATCAGCCGGACCCCCTTCGTCTGCCGTCCCGCCTTGCGGACGTCGCCCGCCGGCGTGCGGATCACGCCGCCGCTCGAGGTGATCGCGTAGAGCTCGTCCTCGGCGTCGACGATGAGCGCACCCACCAGCCTGCCACGTTTGCGGTCGTGCTGAATGGTGAGCACGCCCTTGCCGCCGCGGCCCTGGACCGGGTAGTCCTCGATCGCCGTGCGCTTCGAGTACCCGCCGTCGGTCGCGACCAGCAGGAACTTGCCCTCCTTGACGACGCTGATGCCGAGCAGCTCGTCGCCGTCGTTGAAGCGCATGCCCATCACGCCGGACGTCGGGCGGCCCATCGGCCGCAGCGCCTCGTCGGTCGCGTGGAAGCGGATGGACTGGCCCTCCGCCGACACCAGCAGCAGGTCGTCCTCCGCCGCCGCCAGCACCGCGCCGACCAGCTCGTCACCCTCGCGCAGGTTGATGGCGATGAGGCCACCCGAGCGGTTGGAGTCGAAGTCGGTGAGCTTGGTCTTCTTCACCAGGCCGCGCTTGGTGGCGAGCACCAGGTACGGCGCGACCTCGTAGTTCTTGATTTCGATGACCTGGGCGATCTGCTCGTCCGGCTGGAACGCCATCAGGTTCGCCACGTGCTGGCCGCGCGCGTTGCGGTTGGCCTCGGGCAGCTCGTACGCCTTGGTCCGGTACACGCGGCCCTTGTTCGTGAAGAACAGGATCCAGTCGTGCGTCGAGCAGACGAAGAAGTGCTGGACGATGTCGTCCTGCTTCAGCGTCGCGCCCTGCACGCCCTTGCCGCCGCGCTTCTGGGACCGGTAGAGATCCGTTTTCGTCCGCTTGGCGTACCCCGTGCGGGTGATGGTGACGACGACGTCCTCGACCGCGATCAGTTCCTCGTCGGTGACGTCGCCGCTGAAGCCGATGATCTTCGTGCGCCGGTCGTCGCCGTACTTCTCGACGATCGCCATCAGCTCGTCGCGGATGATCGCGCGCTGCCGCTCGGGCTTCTCGAGGATGTCCTTGAGGTCGGCGATCTCCAGCTCGATCTCGGCCAGCTGGTCGATGATCCGCTGGCGCTCCAGGGCGGCGAGGCGCCGCAGCTGCATGTCGAGGATCGCGGTCGCCTGGATCTCGTCGACGTCCAGCAGCTCCATCAGGGCCGGCCGGGCCTCGTCGGCGGACGGCGAGCGCCGGATCAGCGCGATGACCTCGTCGAGCATGTCGAGGGCCTTGACGTACCCACGCAGGATGTGGGCCCGTTCCTCGGCCTTCTTCAGGCGGAAGCGGGTCCGCCGGACGATGACCTCGACCTGGTGCTTCACGTAGTGCCGGATGATCTGGTCGAGCCGCAGCGTGCGGGGCACGCCGTCGACCAGGGCCAGCATGTTGACGCCGAAGTTCTGCTGCAGCTGGGTGTGCTTGTAGAGGTTGTTCAGCACGACCTTCGCGACCGCGTCGCGCTTGATCGTGACGACGATCCGCATGCCCGAGCGGCTGTTGGACTCGTCGGCGATGTCGGCGATGCCGGTGAGCTTGCCGTCGCGGACCAGGTTCGCGATGTTCTCGACCAGGTTGTCCGGGTTGACCTGGTACGGCAGCTCGGACACGACCAGGATGGTCCGGCCCTTCGCGTCCTCTTCGACCTCGACGACCGCGCGCATCCGGATCGAGCCGCGGCCGGTGCGGTAGGCGTCCTCGATGCCGGACGTGCCGAGGATCATCGCCTTGGTCGGGAAATCCGGGCCCTTGATCCGCACGAGCAGCGCGGCCAGCAGCTCGTCGTCGGTCGCGTCCGGGTTCTCCAGCGCCCAGGCGACGCCTTCGGAGACCTCGCGCAAGTTGTGCGGCGGGATGTTCGTCGCCATCCCGACCGCGATCCCGGAACCGCCGTTGACCAGCAGGTTCGGGAACCGCGCCGGCAGGACGTCGGGCTCCTGCGTGCGGCCGTCGTAGTTGTCGGAGAAGTCGACGGTGTCTTCTTCGATGTCGGCCAGCATCTGCATGGCCAGCGGCGCGAGCCGGGACTCGGTGTACCGCATGGCGGCCGCGGGGTCGTTGCCCGACGAGCCGAAGTTGCCCTGGCCGTCGATCAGCGGGTACCGCAGCGACCACGGCTGGGCGAGCCGGACCAGCGCGTCGTAGATCGCCGAGTCGCCGTGCGGGTGGTAGTTGCCCATGACGTCGCCGACGACGCGCGAGCACTTGTTGTACCCGCGGTCCGGCCGGAAACCGGAGTCGAACATCGAGTACAGGATCCGGCGGGCGACCGGCTTGAGGCCGTCACGCACGTCCGGCAGCGCCCGCGACACGATGACGCTCATCGCGTAGTCGATGTAGGAGCGCTGCATCTCCTGCTGGATGTCGACCGGCTCGATCCGGTCGTGTTCCGGAGCCGGCGGCAAGGTTTCCGTCATGAGGTCCTTCTCGGGTGCGGGGGCCTAGCGGGACGAAGAACGGGGGGACGCCTAGACGTCCAGGAAGCGCACGTCCTTGGCGTTGCGCGTGATGAACGACCGGCGGGCCTCGACGTCCTCGCCCATCAGGACCGAGAACAGCTCGTCCGCCTGGGCGGCGTCGTCCATCGTGACCTGGCCCAGCAGCCGGTTCGCCGGGTCCATCGTGGTCTCCCACAGCTCTTCGGCGTTCATCTCGCCGAGACCCTTGTAGCGCTGGATCGCGTCGTCCTTCGGCAGCTTCTTGCCGGCCTCGACCCCCGCCTGGATGACGGCGTCGCGCTCGCGGTCGGAGTACGCGTACTCCGGCTCGGACCGCGGCCACTTGATCTTGTACAGCGGCGGCCGCGAGAGGAAGACGTGGCCGTGCTCGATCAGCGGGGCCATGAAGCGGAACAGCAGGGTGAGCAGCAGCGTGGTGATGTGCTGGCCGTCGACGTCGGCGTCGGCCATCAGCACGATCTTGTGGTAACGCAGCTTCTCGATGTCGAACTCGTCGTGGATGCCGGTGCCGAGCGCGGTGATCAGCGACTGGACCTCGGTGTTCTTGAGGACGCGGTCGATGCGGGCCTTCTCGACGTTGATGATCTTGCCGCGGATCGGCAGGATCGCCTGGTACATCGAGTCGCGGCCTTCCTTGGCCGAGCCGCCGGCCGAGTCACCCTCGACGATGTAGAGCTCGCACTCCTCCGGCTTGGTGGAGCGGCAGTCCTTCAGCTTGCCGGGCAGGCCGCCGATCTCCAGCGCGCCCTTGCGGCGGACCAGGTCACGCGCCTTGCGCGCGGCCATCCGGGCCTGCGCCGAGGAGATCGACTTGTTGATGATCGTCTTCGCCTCGGTCGGGTTGCGCTCGAACCAGTCCGCCAGCCACTCGTTCGACGTCTGCTGCACGAACGTCTTGGCCTCGCTGTTGCCCAGCTTGGTCTTGGTCTGGCCCTCGAACTGCGGCTCGGACAGCTTGATCGAGACGATCGCGGCGAGGCCCTCGCGCACGTCGTCACCGGTCAGGTTGGCGTCCTTCTCCTTGAGCAGCTTCTTGTCGCGCGCGTACGCGTTGACGACGCGGGTCAGCGCGGCGCGGAAGCCCTCTTCGTGGGTGCCGCCCTCGTGGGTATTGATCGTGTTGGCGAACGTGTAGACCGACGGCGTGAACCCGGTGTTCCACTGCATGGCGACCTCGACCTCGAGGCCGGTGCCCTTGGCGTCGAAGGAGATGACGCTGGGGTGGATCGGCTCCTTGCTGCCGTTGATGTGCTTGACGAAGTCCTCGAGCCCGCCCGGGTAGCAGTAGGTCTTCTCCTTGACCCGCGCGACCTTGCCCTCGGCGTCCTCTTCGGTCTCCTCGTCCGCGACGCGCTCGTCACGCAGGGACAGCGTCAGCCCCTTGTTGAGGAACGCCATCTCCTGGAGCCGGCGCGAGATGGTCTCGAAGTTGTAGGTCGTGGTCTCGAAGATGTTCCCGTCGGCCCAGAAGGTGATCGTGGTGCCGGTCTCGCTCGCCGGGCCGAGGTCCTCCAGCGGGCCGGGGATCTGGTCGGTGTACTCCTGGCGCCAGCTGCGGCCGCCGTACTTGACCTCGGCGAGCAGCTTCGTCGACAGCGCGTTCACCACCGAGACGCCGACGCCGTGCAGGCCGCCGGACACCGCGTAGGAGTCGCTGTCGAACTTGCCGCCCGCGTGGAGCACGGTGAGCACGACCTCGAGGGTCGGCTTCTGCTCCTTGGGGTGCATGTCGACCGGGATGCCGCGGCCGTCGTCGACGACGCGGACGCCGCCGTCGGCGAGGAGGGTAACCTCGACCTTGGTGGCGTACCCGGCCATCGCTTCGTCGACGGAGTTGTCGACGACCTCCTGGACGAGGTGGTGCAGCCCGCGTTCACCGGTGGAACCGATGTACATGCCGGGGCGCTTGCGGACCGCTTCGAGGCCTTCGAGCACCGTGATCGACGACGCGTTGTACTCGCTCTTGTTCTCGGTCACCGGCGTTGTTTCTCCTCGTCTCGCCCGAGCGGACGCTCGCTCTCCTCCAGTGTACTTGGCCGCGTCCGCTGACATGCGGCAAGGACACCCCTGAACGCGTCACAGACGGACGAAATCGGTTCGAGCCGAGTCTTGACGTATCTCGGGAGGTCTGGATGCGTTCTCGGCCCACTCAACCGAGCATCGCGCAACCCGGGTCAGCCGTACGTGTCACGGGGGCCGCGACCCGGCACGTGGCGGGGCCCTTTCCGCCAGCTCGGGGCGGTCGGGCCCTGGATCCGCATCCGCTTGACGACGCCGTTGCCGACCCCCGCCGCGATCTTCGCGAGCAGCTTGCCCTGCAGCAACCGGAGCTGGGTGGCCCACGCCGTCGAGCTGGCGCGGACGGTGAGTTCGCCGTCCTTGAGCGCGACCGGCTGGGCGTGTTCGGCGACGTCTTCGCCGACCAGCCGCGCCCACTGCGCGAAGACGCGGGCGCTGGTGACGCTCTCGTTCCAGCCGCGGTCGCTGACCAGCCGGGAGACCAGCCGGCCGAGCGGCTGCGGGTCGCGCGCGTCCGCGCCCGGTCCCGACCAGCGGCGCCGCCGGGGGTTCTGCCCGCCACCGGCCGCGGGACGGCGGCGTCCGGGCGGGACACCTCGTTCCTTGGCCTTGGCCTTCGCGGCCTCCAGCGCGGCGTGCGCGAGGTCGCGCCCGGTCGGGGGTGTCTCGTTCGGCCCAGCGTTGTCATCACGCTCGGTACCCGCCGACGACGGGGCGTCGGTTTTGGGCGTTTTGTGCCACCCATCCGGCCGCAGAGTCACGGGCAGCGATAACTCATTCACCGTGTTATCCACACTGTCCACAGGTTTGTCCCCAGATCGGGTGCGGTTTGTGCCGCCCGTCACCCGGGGTGCCCGGTCGCCTTGCTCAGCCACGCGTGATCTCACCATCCGCCACCACGAACCGGTGCCCGGTGAGCTGCCCGGGCACGTCTTCGTCCACCGCGGCGGTCACCAGCACCTGTTCGGCGCTCGCGGCCACCTCGGCCAGCCGGGCCCGGCGCTTGCGGTCCAGCTCGGCGAACACGTCGTCGAGCAGCAGCACCGGCTCGCCGGCCTCCCCGCGCAGCAGCTCGTAACTGCCGAGCCGCAGCGCCAGGGCGAACGACCACGACTCGCCGTGGCTCGCGTAGCCCTTGGCCGGCGCCTGGCCCAGGATCAGTTCCAGCTCGTCCCGATGCGGGCCGACCAGGCTGATGCCGCGCTCGAGCTCCGCCTTGCGGGCCTCACCCAGCGCCTTGAGTAAGACGTCCTTCAGCACCTCGGGTTGCGCCCGTTCGCCGTCCGGTACGCCGTACGTCTCCGGCAGCGCCGCACCCAGCGACGACCGGTAGGCGATCTTCGCCGGGCGCGAGTCCGGCGCGACCCCCATGTACGCCGAAGCCGCGTACGGCGCGAGGTCGGCGACGAGGTTCAGGCGCGCGGCCAGCAGCTCCGCGCCCGCCACCGACAAGTGGTCGTCCCAGACCTCGAGCGTCGAGAGCGCGTACGGGTCTTCACGTCCCGTACGGCGTTTCCCGGCCGTCTTGAGCAGGGCGTTCCGCTGCTTCAGCACCTTCTCGTAGTCCGCCCGGACTCCGGCGTACCGCGGCGCGCGCAGCACCAGGAGCTCGTCGAGGAACCGGCGTCGCTCGCTCGGGTCCCCCCGCACGAGCGCGAGGTCCTCCGGGGAGAACAGCACCGTGCGCAGGATCCCGAGCACGTCCCGCGGCCGGCCGACCGCGCCGCGGTTGACCCGGGCGCGGTTCGCGCGGCCGTTGGTGATCTCGAGCTCGACGGTCAGTTCGCGGTCATCGTTGACCACCGCGACCCGGACCAGCGCGCGTTCGCAGCCGTGCCGGATCAGCGGCGCGTCCGTGGCGACGCGGTGCGAGCCCAGCGTCGCGACGTACCCGATCGCCTCCAGCAGGTTGGTCTTGCCGCGGCCGTTCTGGCCGACCAGCACGGTCGGCCCCGGTTCGAGGGCGAGATCGGCCTGTGGCCAGGAGCGGAAGTCGGTGACCTGCAGGTGTCGCAGATACACCAGGGCTCCCTACCCGCCGACCTTCTTCACCGCGTGGCCGCCGAACTGGTTGCGCAGCGCGGCGACCGCGCGCATCGCGGCCGAGTGCTCCTGGCGCGAAGCGAACCGTGCGAACAGCGCGGCCGAGATGACCGGCGCCGGCACCGCGTTGTTGATGGCCTCTTCCAGCGTCCAGCGGCCTTCGCCGGAATCCTCGACGTACCCCTCGAGGTCGTCCAGCTCCGGGTCTTCGTCGAGCGCCCGCACGAGCAGGTCGAGCAGCCAGGACCGGACGACCGTGCCGCGCTGCCAGCCCTTGATCACCGCGGGCACGTCCTTGACGACCTTCGCGGCTTCGAGCAGCTCGAAGCCTTCGGCGAAGGCCTGCATCATGCCGTACTCGATGCCGTTGTGGATCATCTTCGCGTAGTGACCCGCGCCGACGTCACCGGCGTGCGAGAAGCCTTCTTCGCGCGGGCCTTCCGGACGCAGCGCGTCGAAGATCGGCATCGCCTTCTCGACGTCGGCGGCCGCACCGCCGACCATCAGGCCGTAGCCGTTGTCCTTGCCCCACACGCCACCGGACACGCCGCAGTCGACGTAACCGATGTTCTTCGCGGCGAGCAGGTCGGCGTTCAGCTTGTCGTCGGTGTACTTCGAGTTGCCGCCGTCGATCACCATGTCGCCGCCGGCGAGCAGGTTGCTCAGCTCGGTGACGGTCTGCCGGGTCGGCTCGCCGGCCGGGACCATGATCCAGACGATCCGCGGACCGTCCAGTTTGGACACCAGGTCCTCGAGCGAGGTCGTGTCGCTGACGTCCGGGTTGCGGTCGTAGCCGACCACCTCGTGACCGGCCGCACGCAGCCGCTCACGCATGTTGAAGCCCATCTTGCCCAGGCCGATCAGACCGAGCTGAACCATCGAGATCCCCTTACGTGCTACGGAAAGCGGGTCAGCCCGGCAGGCGGACCGGCATCAGAAGGTAGAGGTAGCCGGGGACGACGTTGCCCTCGGCGTCGGCGGGCTTGATGAGCGCGGGGCGGTTCGGCGTGGTGAACGTCAGCTCCGCCCGGTCGCTGTGGAGCGCGCCGAGGCCGTCGACGAGGTAACCCGGGTTGAACGCGATCGTCACCGGCTCACCTTCGTACTCGACCTGCAGCTCCTCTTCGGCGCTGCCTTCGTCGTCGCCGCCCGCGGACAACCGCAGCGTGTTGTCCCCGAACTCCAGTCGTACCTGAGTCCCCCGCTCCGCCACCAGCGAAACGCGCTTGATGGACTCGGTGAGCGCGGAGACTTCGATCACGGCGCGCGAGGTGTGCGACGCCGGCAGCAGCTGGCGGTACGGCGGGAACTCCGCGTCGAGCAGGCGGGTCGTCGTGTAGCGGCCGGAGCCGGACAGCCCGAGCAGGCCTTCGCCGCTGGCGAGCGCGAGCCGGATCGTGGCGCCGGACGCGCCGAGCGTCTTGGCCGCCTCGGCGAGGGTGCGCGCGGGGACGAGCACCGCGGCGTCGGCCAGGCCCTCGGCCGGCTGCCAGGTGAACTCGCGCATGGCGAGCCGGAAGCGGTCGGTCGCGACCAGGGTCAGCGAGCTGCCGGAGATCTCCAGCCGCATGCCGGTGAGCATCGGGAGCGTGTCGTCCTTGCCCGCGGCGACGACGACCTGGGTGACGGCCTGGCCGAACGCGTCGCCGGCGAGCTCGCCCGCGAAGGCGGGCTGGGACGGCAGCTGCGGGTAGTCCTCGACCGGCATGGTCGGCAGGGAGAAGCGCGCGCTGCCGCAGGTGATGGTGGCGCGCGCGCCGTCGACGGAGATCTCGACCGGCTGCGCGGGCAGCGCCTTGGTGATGTCGGCGAGCAGGCGCCCGGACACGAGGAGGCGGCCGCCGTCGGCGATCGTCGCGGGGACCCCGACCGTGGCGGAGACCTCGTAGTCGAAGCCGGAGACCGTCAGCGCGTCGGTTTCGCCGTCCGAACCGGCGTCGAGCAGGACACCGCCCAGCACCGGCACCGGAGGCCGGGAGGGGAGGCTTCTGGCCACCCACGCGACGGCGTCGGCGAGCCCGTCACGCTCGACGCGGATCTTCATGCGCGCATCCTTTCGACGATCGAGCCCCGTGCGGGCTCGGGCCAGGCCTCGTTCTCGCGGGGCAGTGACCGGCTGCCCCCTCCGGCCGGTCCGCCCACCCCCGCGTGAGCGGCCGGAGCGCGGACCAGGTGCAGGCGTCCACGTTAGGCCGTCGCGGGCGCCGCCGTCACCTCGGCCTCCCCTTGACTTTGTCGACATGGCGACTCGATCGCGCAGCTGTCCCCAACTTCGTCCGCCGCCTGTTTTTATCTTTTTCTCTCTTAGAAGAGATCTAAAGGCAGTAGTAGTAGTAGGTGTTGTGGATTGTGTGGATCGAGCTCGTTCGCGCAGGTCGGACGGTCCGCGGGCGTGTGGGTAACCGTGGTGGCGGACCTGTGGGTAACCCGGGGCGTCCGTGGATGGTTTCGGGCATCCCCGGATCCGTCCACAGATCCGCCTGGTTGTCCCCATGGTTGTCCCCAGGTTCGGGACTGTTTCTGGGGGCGGACAGGACGGCCCGAATCGCTCTTCCGAGTGATCGGCTCCTCCTGTGCACAGCATGTGGGCAACCTGTGGAATCAGCGTGGACAAAGGTGTGGATGCGCTGTGGATCGCCTGTGGGCGGGGTGTGGAGGGAATTCGTGTCTGCGCTGGTCGGAGATCCGTTGGCACTGTGGGCAATCCGCCCACACGGTGGGGAAAACCCCTTGTGTACAAACAATTTTCGCGAGTTTGGCGAAGCACGCGTACGCGCCTTCGCTGCTTCGCGGGCGTACGCGTGCTTCAGGTGTCCAAAGACGACGAAGGGGCGTCCACATTGAGTGGACGCCCCGAAGTCGTTGCGGGATAAGGGATGTGCTACTGGCGGGCGCGCTGCTTGATGCGCGACGTCAGCTCCTGCACCTGGTCGTAGATCCGCCGGCGCTCGGCCATCTCCTTGCGGATCTTCTTGTCCGCGTGCATGACGGTCGTGTGGTCGCGGCCGCCGAACGTCTGCCCGATCTTCGGCAGCGACATGTCGGTCAGCTCTCGGCAGAGGTACATCGCGATCTGGCGGGCCGTGGCGAGCGCCTTCGTCTTGCCGGGGCCGCACAGGTCGTCGAGCGTGACGTCGAAGAACTCGGACGTGACGCCCATGATGGTCGGCGCCGTGATCTCCGGCGCGTGCGAGTCGGGGATCAGGTCCCGCAGTACGATCTCGGCGAGCGCGCTGTCGACCGGCTGCTGGTTCAGCGACGCGAACGCGGTGACCCGGATCAGCGCGCCTTCGAGTTCCCGGATGTTCGCCTCGACGCGCGAAGCGATGAATTCGAGGACCTCACCCGGCACCGCCAGCCTGTCCTGCGCCGCCTTCTTGCGGAGGATCGCGATGCGCGTCTCGAGCTCGGGCGGCTGGATGTCGGTGATCAGGCCCCACTCGAACCGCGTCCGCAGCCGGTCCTCCAGCGTTTCGAGGCGCTTGGGCGGGCGGTCGGAGCTGACGACGATCTGCTTGTTCGCGTTGTGGAGGGTGTTGAAGGTGTGGAAGAACTCTTCCTGCGTCCCTTCCTTGCCCTCCAGGAACTGGATGTCGTCGACGAGCAGGATGTCGATGTCGCGGTAGCGCCGCTGGAAGGCGACCTTGCGGTCGTCGCGCAGCGAGTTGATGAAGTCGTTCGTGAACTCTTCGGTCGAGACGTACCGGACGCGCATGCCGGGGAAGAGCCGTTGCGCGTAGTGGCCGACCGCGTGCAGCAGGTGTGTCTTGCCGAGCCCGGACTCACCCCAGATGAACAAGGGGTTGTACGCGCGGGCGGGCGCTTCGGCGACGGCGACCGCGGCCGCGTGCGCGAAGCGGTTGGACGCGCCGATGACGAACGTGTCGAAGGTGTACTTCTCGTTCAGCTTTGTCTTCGACGTCTGCGGCTGCGCCGGCGCGGTGTAGGGCTGGCCGGCGATCGGCTGGCCGGAGAACGTCGGCCAGATCTCGTGGACCGCGGCGAGCGCCTCGCCCTCTTCGTCGACTTCTTCGTCGGTGTCGTCGCCGTCGTCCGGCTTCGGCACGACGGCCTGGTGCGCCGGCATCGGCCGCGGCATCGGCGGCTGCACCGGTTCGGGCCGAGGCGGCGGCATCATCGGGGCGCCGTTGGCCGGCATCGGCGGGGCGGGTTCGGGGCTCGCGCCGTTTTCCACCCGGCCGGGTGACGGCACGTACCGGGGGGCGGGCGCCGGGGCGACGGCTTCGGCGCTGTCGACCTTCACCGCGAGGGAGATCGCGCGGCCGAGCCGCCGGGAGAGCGCGTCGGTGATCGCGCCGCGCAGCCCGCGTTCGATCGCTTCCTTCGCGAAGTCGCTGGGCGCCGCCAGGAGCGCCGTGCCGTCGAGCAGGCCGATCGGACGGGTCACCCGCATCCAGGCGCGCTGCTGGGGGGAGAGGGTCCCGTCGGACAGTTCGCGTACCACCTGTTCCCAGATGACACCCAGATTGTGCTGGTGATCCGACACCTGTCTGGCTCCCCTCCCCTCGTCTCCGTGGACGGCCGAACCGGCCCCCGGAACGCCCCGGTCACTCCACCCGGCGAGCGCAGGGAACCTGCCCGCACACCGGCACAGCGAATATCCACATAGTTGTCCACAGCTGTGCACTAATGTACGGCGACCCGTGGTGCCGCCACCTGCGGGCTCGTCGTACGCCGGTGGGCACTCCACCACCCGGATACTCGTGCACCTCGACCGGTGACCCGAGAGAGGCACGCTAACAAGCCCCGCTCGCGGCCACAAGGCATCCTGGGCGGCCAGCATTTCACGGTGCACGGCGGGTTGCCATTCGGTGCCGCGGCGTCGAACTCCGCGGGCGCGCCGGGCGGTCGCGTACCGTGGCCGAGGGGGTGCTTACCGGCCGCCCGACGGGGGTGCGTACCCTCGTAAGGTCTCCCGTATGCGACGGGTGCGTTTCGCGTGCCCACGTTGTCGTCGCTCGTCGTGACGAGGCCACACGTTGGTAGGAGACACCAGAGACTGCCGTGCGCCCGCACGACACGCCAGGTGGGAAGGAAATCTTTCCGCCCGACGCGACACACAGGAGAAGCAGTGAGCAAGGGTAAGCGCACCTTCCAGCCGAACAACCGCCGCCGCGCGAAGACCCACGGGTTCCGCCTGCGCATGCGGACCCGCGCCGGCCGGGCCATCCTGGCGGCCCGCCGTCGCAAGGGCCGCGCCGCGCTGTCCGCCTGATCGCACGATCGGGGCGCGCTGTGCTGCCGGCTGCCGCACGCTTGCGGCGGAGTGAGGATTTCCGCGTGGTTCTCCGTCGCGGGTCCCGGGCAGGCAGGCGCCGCCTCGTCGTCCACGCGCTGACCACGGACCCGTCCGAGGCCGCCGACGCTGTGCCGTCGGCGGCCAGGGCGGGTTTTGTGGTGAGCAAGGCCGTCGGCAACTCGGTGGTCCGCCACCGCGTCAGCCGGCGGTTGCGTCATCTCGTTTCGGACCGGCTCGGAACACTGCCCGCCGGTACTGCGTTGGTCGTACGGGCATTGCCGCCGTCGTCGACCGCTTCCAGCGCCGAGCTCGGGTCCGATCTCGACGCCGCGTTGCGTCGGCTGGGGCTTCTGTCGTCGCGCCGTCCGGCCGGGGATGTCCCCCGCCCGACGCGTCCCGCGGACGCGGCCCCCGACCACGGATCAGCGGTGTGACCGGCATGCGAGCCACCCCCGAGCACAACCACGAACACGATGTCGAACCCGAGCCGCCCCGGCCCGGTCCCGTCGCGTGGGTCTTGCTGCTCCCCATCAAGCTCTACCGCAAGGCGATCTCGCCCTTCCTCCCGCCGGCTTGCCGGTTCTACCCGAGCTGCAGCGCGTACGCAGTCGAAGCCCTGACCCGGCACGGTGCCGGCCGCGGCTCCTACCTCGCGCTGCGCCGGCTGCTGCGCTGCGGCCCCTGGACGCCACCCGGCCGCGACCCCGTGCCCGAGACGTTCTCGTGGCGACACCGCAGACCTGAAACACCGATCGAGGAGTAGCAGCAGTGCTCGATTTCATCTACTACCCCGTGTCCTTCATCCTCTGGTGTTGGCACAAGGTCTTCGGGTTCGTCTTCGGGGAATCGACCGCGGTCGCGTGGATCCTCGGCATCATCTTCCTGACGTTCACGGTCCGCGGCATCATGTTCAAGCCGTTCGTGAACCAGGTCCGGTCGATGAAGAAGATGCAGGACTTCGCGCCGGAGATGAAGAAGATCCAGAAGAAGTACGCGAACGACCGGCAGCGCCAGGCCGCGGAGATGCAGAAGCTCCAGCGCGAGCACGGCGTCAACCCGCTGGGCAGTTGCCTGCCGATGCTGCTCCAGATCCCGGTCTTCATCGGCCTGAACCACGTGCTGCGCGCGTTCACCATGCCGCCGCCCGGTGGCGGGCCGAAGACCGAGAACTACTTCTTCAGCCAGCACGACGTCGAGTCCTACGTCAACGCGAAGCTGTTCGGCGTCAACCTCGGCGAGGCCGTCTACAACGGTGTCGGGGTCGTCAGCGGTGGCGCCACGAACGTCGGCTTCCACTGGAGCGTGCTCCCGGTGGCCCTGCCGCTGATGATCGTCGCCTCGATCGCCACGCACCTCACCGCGCGACACTCGGTGGCCCGGCAGAACGCCGCGTCGGCCACCCCGCAGACCGCGATCATGAACAAGCTGACGATGTACATCTTCCCGCTCGGTGTGCTCGTCTTCGGTGCGCTGTTCCCGCTCGGCCTCCTCTTCTACTGGCTGGCGAACAACGGCTGGACCCTGATGCAGCAGCGGCTCGTCTACACGAAGATCGACAAGGAAGAGGCGGCCCGCAAGGCGGAGGCCGCCGAGAAGCGCGCCACGCTCGGGCCGAAGCCGGGCCAGAAGCCGACCGCCCCGAAGGTCGGTCAGAAGCCGGTCCAGCAAAAGAAGAACCAGCCCGCGCAGACCGGCTCCCAGAAGAAGGTCACGAAGGCGGGCTCGGCCCACGGCTTCGCCCAGACCACGCCGGCGGAGGCGACCGCGAAGGCGGACGGCGCGACCGCGGCGACCCCGGCAGACACCAACGGCTCGAAGGACAACGGCACGGGCGTGCCGGGCCTTCTCAAAGACTCGACCAGGAAGTCGGGCCGGAAGCGCCGCTGAGGCGCGACCGGTTCGGAGAGGAGACGAATGATGTCGGAGACGATCGACACGATCGACGCCGATAAGGACGACGTGACCCCGGCCGCGGAAGCGGACGCGGCGGGCGAGGAGAAGGCGGGCGGTGACGACATCCTCGTCCAGGAGGGCGACATCGCCGGCGACTACCTCGAGCGCCTGCTGGACCTGCTCGACTACGACGGGGACATCGACCTCGACGTGGAAGCCGGCCGCGCGATCGTGAGCATCGACGGCGGCGAGGACCTCGAGAAGCTCGTCGGCCCGCGCGGCACGGTGCTCGAGGCGCTGCAGGAGCTGACCCGCCTGGCGGTCCAGCAGGAGACGGGCTCCCGCAGCCGCTTGATGCTGGACATCGCGGGCTGGCGCGCGGACCGCCGCGAGGAGCTGAAGGAGCTCGGCCGCTCGACGGCGGAGTCGGTCCTGAAGAGCGGCGAGCGCGTCCGGCTGCAGCCGATGAGCCCGTTCGAGCGCAAGGTCGTCCACGACGCGGTGGCGACCGTCTCGGGCGTCACGAGCGAGAGCGAGGGCGAGGACCCGAAGCGCCGTGTGGTGATCTTCCCGGAGTCCTGAACCTCGGACGCTTCAGGCGCAAAGCGGCCCCACTTGACTCGGTCAGGTGGGGCCGCTTTCTTGTGTGCGTGCGCCCGGCGCCCGGCGAGGTCGTCCACTCCTCCGAGGACCGTCGATCACCCGCTTCGAGCCACGCGTCGCAGCGACGGCTCGGCAGCCCGAGGCGTACGTCCGGGCGGTCGACGCGGTCGGCGCACCGGACTACTGGTTCCCGCGGCAGTGTCCCCGCGCGATGGAGTGGGTGACGACGGAGACGTCCGCCGCGGACCGCGCGTGGCTCGGCACCGGCCGCGTCCACGCGATCGAGTCGGGTGGCTGGAGGCGATGCGGAACCTGTGGGCGTTCGTCGACACGGCGGCGGTGAGCACGCTCGGCTTCAGCGGCATCCGGTTGGGCAGCGCGACGTCTCGGCCGAGCGAATTACACGCGTGATGTTTCACGTGGAACGGTCCCCGGCGACGGCCGGCTGAGTGGAGTTGTCCACATCTTCGGACTGTCGGCTCGTCTTCTCCGGTTCATCGGGGACAATCGAACGAGCGCGGTTTCACGTGAAACCGGCGGACGAGGAGTAGGCGGAGTGAGCTTGGAGCAGGCGGCGGCGCGAGTGTTCGGAGAGCACGTCGACCAAGCGGCCGGGTACGTCGAACTCCTGGAGCGGCACGGGGTCGAGCGGGGGCTGATCGGTCCGCGGGAAGTCGAGCGGCTGTGGGAACGGCACGTGCTCAACTCGGCGGTGATCGGCGAGCAGATGCCCGAAGGTGCCCGCGTGGTCGACGTCGGGTCCGGCGCCGGGCTTCCGGGTGTACCGCTGGCGATCGCGCGACCGGACCTCGATATCGTCTTGCTCGAACCGATGGCCCGCCGGGTGGACTGGCTGGCCGAGGTGGCCGAGAAGCTGGAACTCCCGATCACCATCGTCCGTGGACGCGCGGAGGAGCGGCCTGTGCGTGAGCAGCTCGGTGGCGCCGACATCGTCACCGCTCGCGCGGTCGCCCCGCTCGCTCGTCTCGCGGACTGGTGCCTGCCGCTGGTCCGTCCCGATGGCTTCCTGGTCGCCCTCAAGGGCGCCAGCGCGGCGGACGAGATCGAGCGGGACGGTGCCGCCATCCGCAAGGCCGGCGGGGCCGATCCCCTCATCGTCGAGTGCGGTGCCGCAGTACTAGAGGTCCCCAGCACGGTTGTGAAGATCCGTCGCCTGCCGGCAGCCGCCAAGCCGAAGGCGCGGAGCAGGAAGCGTTAACGGGCCGCGATGTTCCACGTGAAACGTAGCGACTCGACCACCGACCAGACGTCTAGATGGAGGAGGTGTCGAGACCGGTGAATCCCCCGCCGTCCGACTCCACGGAGACCAGCCACGACGTGGGCTGGACGCCGATCGCCGAAGAAGCCGCCCGCGCCGCGCGTCTGCTGCACCCGGAGGAGGGGACCCTTCCCCGCCCCGGCCGCCGTCGCGTGCTGACCGTCGCCAACCAGAAGGGCGGCGTCGGCAAGACCACCAGCACGGTCAACCTGGCCGCCGCGCTCGCGCTCCACGGGCTCAAGACGCTCGTCGTCGACCTCGACCCGCAGGGCAACGCGAGCACCGCGCTCGACGTCGACCACCGGTCCGGGACGCCCTCCATCTACGAGGTGCTCATCGGCGAGGTGACGCTCGCCGAGGCGGCCCAGCCGACCGAGCAGTCCCCCAACCTCTTCTGCGTCCCCGCGACGATCGACCTCGCCGGCGCCGAGATCGAGCTCGTCTCGATGGCGTCCCGCGAGTCCCGGCTCAAGGAGGCGATCTCCTCGGAGATCCTCGACGAGATCGGCGTCGACTACGTCCTCATCGACTGCCCGCCGTCGCTGGGCCTGCTGACGGTCAACGCGATGGTCGCCGCGCAGGAGGTGCTCATCCCGATCCAGTGCGAGTACTACGCGCTGGAAGGGCTCGGGCAGCTGCTGAGCAACATCGAGCTCGTGCAGCAGCACCTCAACCGCGAACTCCGCGTCTCGACGATCCTCCTCACCATGTACGACGGCCGGACCAAGCTGGCCGACCAGGTGACGAACGAGGTGCGGAACCACTTCGGCGACACCGTGCTGAAGACCGTCATCCCTCGCAGCGTGAAGGTGTCCGAGGCACCCGGGTACGGCCAGACCGTGCTCGCCTACGACCCCGGCTCGCGCGGGGCGATGAGCTACGTCGACGCGGCGAAGGAGATCGCCGAGCGCGGCGCACAGATGGAGAAGGGTAGTTCGACATGACCGAGCGTCGAGGAGGGCTGGGGCGCGGCCTCGCCGCCCTGATCCCGACCGGCCCCACCGGCGGTGGTCCGCTCCCCGCGCCCACCGACGGCGCGGCCGCGGACAAGAAGGCGGCCGACGACAAGGGCTGGTTCGCGGCGAACGGCGCGGCCGGCCAGCGTCCGGAGGTCAGCGGCGAGGTCGCCGGCGCGGTCTACCGCGAGATTCCGGTCAGCTCGATCAAGCCGAACCCGAAGCAGCCCCGCCAGGTCTTCGACGAGGACGCGCTCGCCGAACTCGAGCACTCGATCCGCGAGTTCGGGCTCATGCAGCCCATCGTCGTCCGCGAGCTCGGCAACGACGAGTACGAGCTCGTCATGGGCGAGCGCCGGCTGCGTGCTTCGCAGCAGGCGGAGCTCGACGCGATCCCGGCCATCGTCCGGCAGACCGCCGACGAGTCGATGCTGCGCGACGCGCTCCTGGAGAACATCCACCGCGTCCAGCTGAACCCGCTCGAAGAGGCGGCGGCGTACCAGCAGCTGCTCGACGAGTTCGCGGTCACGCACGAGGAGCTGGCGAGCCGGATCGGCCGCAGCCGCCCGGTCATCACCAACACCATCCGGCTCCTCAAGCTCCCCCTGCCGGTGCAGCGCCGGGTGGCCGCGGGCGTCCTGTCCGCCGGGCACGCGCGCGCGTTGCTGTCGCTGGAGGACGCCGACAGCCAGGAGGAGCTCGCCGCGCGCATCGTCGCAGAGGGCATGTCGGTCCGGGCGACCGAGGAAGCCGTCACGCTCAAGAAGAGCGAGAAGCCGGCCAAGCCGAAGCCCGCGCCGCGCAAGCCGATCCAGGCGCCGGGGTTGCAGGAACTCGCGAACCGGCTTTCGGACCGCTTCGACACCCGCGTGAAGGTCGACCTCGGCCGCCGCAAGGGCCGGATCACGCTCGAATTCGGGTCGGTCGACGACCTCGAGCGGATCGTCGCGATCATCGACGCGAACGGGGCAAATCAGACACCGAAAACCGATTAGGGATCACCCCGGGGTGTTTCGTCACGGTGATGATTGCTCATCGCAGCCGTGACGAACACGCGAAGTGATCACACGAAAAAGGCCGCCACGGAGGTTCCGAGGCGGCCTTTCGCGTGCGAGGGGTCAGCGAGAAATCGCCCGCGCGATCAGATCGGCGAACACCGTGCCGAGCGACTTGCCCGCCGCGTCGATGGCCATCGGAACGGTCGACGTCTCGGTGAGACCCGGCGACGGGTTCACTTCGAGGAAGTGGACCGTGCCGTCCGCCGCCACGACCGCGTCCGTCCGCGAGATGTCGCGGAGGCCGAGCACGCGGTGCGCCGCGACGGCCAGCTCCGCCACCGCCTTGGCCGCGGCGTCGTCGAGCCGGGCCGGGGTGAAGAAGTCGGTCAGGCCGGCGGTGTAGCGGGCCGTGTAGTCGTACACGCCGCTCTCCGGGACGATCTCGACCGCGGGCAGTGCCTCGGGCCCGTCCTCGCCCTCGATGACCGTCACGGCCACCTCGACGCCGTCCACGAACCGCTCGGCGAGCACGGTGTCGCCGTAGGCGAAGCAGCCGACCATCGCGGCCGGCAGTTCCGCCGCCTCGCGGACCACCTGCGTGCCGAGCGCCGAGCCGCCCTGGTCCGGCTTGAGGATCAGCGGCAGGCCGAGCGTCTCGACCATCGCGTCGAGCACCGCCTGGGCCCCGAGCTCGCGGAACGTGCTGTGCGGCAGCACGACCCAGCCCGGCGTCACGAACCCGGCGTTCTGCAGCAACGCCTTCGCGGTCGGCTTGTCCCACGCGCGGCGGCAGCCCTGGGAGCCGGTGCCGACGAACGGCACGTCCAGCATCTCCAGCACCGTCTGCACCGAGCCGTTCTCGCCCTCGCCGCCGTGCAGCGCGACGACCACCGCGTCCGGCCGCTGGGTGCGCAGCCGCTCCAGCAGGCCGCCGTCGGTGTCCCACTCCTCGATGCCGAAGCCCTCGGACTTGAGTGCCGCGGACAGCCGCCGCCCGGATCTCAGGGAGACGTCGCGTTCGTGCGAGAGCCCGCCGGCGAGCACGGCAACGGTACGGTCGACCACCGTGGAAACTCCTTAGCTAGCCCCGGGTGCGTCGATCAGACGGTGTCCGGGGAGGGCGTCTGCGGCCCCTGGATCTGGCGCGCGCTCACGTTACCGAAGGTGCGGGCGAGGTCCATTTCGGACTCCAGCACGGCCGCCAGCCGCCGAACGCCTTCGCGGATGCGTTCCGGGGTCGGGTAGCAGTAGGACAGCCGCATCTGGCGGCTGCCGAACCCGTCGGCGTAGAAGCCGGTGCCGGACGCGTACGCCACCCGGGCGGTCACCGCGCGCGGCAGCATCGCCTTCGTGTCGACGCCTTCCGGCACCGTCACCCAGACGTAGAACCCGCCGTCCGGCTTGGTCCACGAGCAGCCCGGCGGCAGGTACTGGTCGAGTGCGGAGAGGATCGCGTCCCGCCGCTCGCGGTAGTTCTCGCGGAACTTCTTGATCTGGCCCTTCCAGTCGTGCGTGGCCAGGTAGCGCGACACGATCATCTGGTTGAACGTCGGTGGGCACAGCGTCGCCGACTCCGCGGCCAGCACGAGCTTCTCGCGCACCGCGTGCGGCGCCAGCACCCAGCCGACGCGCAGGCCGGAGGCGAACGTCTTCGAGAACGAGCCGAGGTACACGACGTTGTCGGGGTCGGTCGACCGCAGCGCCGGGTACGTTTGCCCGTCGAAGCCGAGCAACCCGTATGGGTTGTCTTCGACGACCAGGACGCCGTGCTCGCGGCAGATCTCCAGGATCTCCGCGCGGCGCTCGACGGCCAGCGTGACGCCGGCGGGGTTGTGGAAGTTCGGGATCGTGTAGAGGAACTTGACCCGGCGGCCGGCCTTCTTCGTCCGGTCGAGCGCTTCCCGCAGCAGCTCCGGCACCAGGCCGCGATCGTCCATCTCGACGTGCACGACCTGCGCCTGGTAGGCGGCGAACGAGCCCAGCGCGCCGACGTACGACGGGCCCTCGGCGATCACGACGTCACCCGGGTCGCAGAACAGCCGCGTGACCATGTCCAGGCCCATCTGCGAGCCGACGGTCACCACGACGTCGTCCGGGTGCGCCTTGATGCCCTCCAGGGCCATGATTTCGCAGATCTGCTCGCGCAGCACCGGGATGCCGTGCGCCGAGCCGTACTGCAGGGCCACCAGGCCGTCTTCGGCGATGATCTCGGCCACCTGCGCCGACAGCGTGTCGAGCGGGAGCGCGGCGAGGTTGGGCATGCCGCCGGCCAGCGAAACCACCTCGGGCCGGCTGGCCACCGCGAACAGCGCCCGGATCTCGGAGGCGGTCATCCCGGCGGTGCGCGCGGCGTACCGCTCCAGGTGCGGGTCGAGGTTCTGGCGGCCGCTGTGCGGCTTGCTGGGGCGGTTCTCGGTCATCGACGTTCACCCGGGGCTAGGCGGACACGGTCACTCCCGCGGGAGCTGGTAGATCCCATCGAGTGTAACCGGGCACCCATCAGGACCCCCTGGCCTTTCGGTGCTCGTCACATCGGCCTATCCTCGACCGTGGCTCCCGTGTTCGTGCCGTGGATCGCGCGCGGCCTGACGAGCGGGCCGCCGGTCGGGAGCGCAGGTCAGGGAGGTCGCGGGTGTCACGTCGCGTCGTGGGCGTCACACTGGACAACCTGGAGCACCTGCCGAAGAGCTGCCGCCGGTGCGTGTACTGGGAACTCGCCCCGCACTTGAAGCACCAGGCCGAGGAGTTCGGCGCGACCGAGGTCGAGAAGGAAGCCTGGGTGTCGAGCGTGCTGCTCGAGTGGGGTTCCTGCGGCCGGATCGTCTACAGCGACACGCTGCCGGTCGGGTTCGTGCTGTACGCCCCGCCGAACGCCGTCCCGCGCGCGCTGGCCTTCCCGACGTCGCCGCCGAGCGCCGACGCCGTCCTGCTGACCTCGTTCCAGGTGCTGCCGGAGTTCCGCGGCGGTGGTCTGGGCCGGATGCTCGTCCAGGCGGTCGCCAAGGACCTGACCAAGCGCGGCGTCCGGGCCATCGAGGCGTTCGGTGACGCCCGTCCCGACGAAGCCGACCCGGACGGCGGCCACAGCTGCGTGCTGCCGGCGGCCTTCCTCCAGAGCGTGGGCTTCAAGACGGTCCGCCCGCACCAGAAGTGGCCCCGCCTGCGCCTCGAACTGCGGTCGGCGATCACCTGGAAGGAAGACGTCGAGGCGGCTCTCGAGCGGCTGCTCGGCCAGGTGACGATCACCACCGCCGAGCCGAGCCTCGGCCGCGCCTGAATCCGTCCCCGCAAACGTTTGCGCCTGTGCTTCGGCACGCCCGGAAGGCGTGTGTGCACAACTGTGGAAGAAGTGCCGAGTTATCCACAGAGCGCTGATAGGAGCGGTGGAAAACCTGTGGAGAACTGCCCCGAAACCTGGGGACGCGGCGCGCGCGTCCCCAGGGGTGGTGGGGCAGGTGAAGGAGAGCCGCTAGGGGTTGTGGTCGAGCCCTATTCGGCCTTGGCCAGCTCGTGCGCCAGGACGTCCGCGAACGTGAACGTGCCCGTCGGCTGGTCGCCTTCGCCGAGCAGGTACAGGCGCTTGACGGCGATCAGGATGCCCTCCGCGACGATGTCGCGGAACGCCGGGTCGCCGAGCTTGCGGGCGTCGTCCGGGTTCGTCAGGTAGCCGATCTCGACCCGGACCGCCGGGCAGCGGGTGCGGGTGAAGATGTCCCACGACTTGTAGTGCGTGCGGCAGTCGAGCATGCCGGTGCGGGCCGCGACCTCGCGCTGGATGAAGCCGGCCAGCAGCTCGCCCACCGTGGACGTCGTGCCGTTGCCGTTGCCGAAGTGGAAGCTCGCGACACCCTGCGCGCGCGGCGAGGAGTTCTTGTCGCTGTGCAGCGAAAGGAACAGGTCCGCGCCCGCGTCGTTGGCGAACTTGGCCCGCTCGAGCTCGGTGGGGCTGTGGTTCGGGCCGCGGGAGATCAGCGCCTCCATGCCGGTGGCCTTCATCCGGCCTTCGAGCCGCCGGGCGAGGTCCCACGCGATGTCGGCCTCGCGCAGGCCGCCGGCGACCACACCGAGGTCGTCGCCGCCGTGGCCCGGGTCGATCACGATGCGCTTGCCGCGCAGTCGCGGACCGGCTTGGCGCACCTGCTCCTGCTCGCGTAGGAACACGGGGCGCCCGCCCCGGGCCCGCGGCGAGGACAGGCGGTGCAGCTCGCGGATGGTGGCCGGGCCGCACATGCCGTCCGGCGTCAGGCGCATGTCGCGCTGGAACGTCTTGAGCGCGCGCTCGGTGGCGGGACCGAAGTAGCCGTCGGGGCGGCCGGCGTCGAAGCCCAGCTCGGTGAGCCGCTCCTGGAGCGTGAAGACGTCGTCGCCGTGCACCGGGGAGGCGATCATGTACGACAGCGGGCGGCTGCCCAGGTGGTAGCTGGCGCCCTTGAGCGCCTGGAACGTCGCCGGACCCACGATGCCGTCGGTCATCAGCCCACGGCGCTGCTGGAAGGTACGGACGGCGTGCTCGACGGCGACGTCGAACGTGTCGTAGACGTCGGTACCGGTGACCGGCGGGAGCAGGTCCATCCCGGCCAGGATGGACCTGATCTCGGCGACGTCCGGACCGGCGTCACCGCGGCGGAGTACCCGCATGCACTCCTCGCTCTTCCTAAGGCACCGATTCGGGGGCTCGGTGCGTGGCAGGACTTTCGGAAAACTCTCGCTGGGACGAGCCCAGGTCCTCTATTGTGCCTTGCCAACTCTGGGTGACAGCGTAGGCCCGGTAGGTACGTCAAGAACCCGTTAGTGGAGTACCCGCGGTGGCCGTTGTCACGCTCGACTCAACTCCTCTGTGGCAGATTCCCCCGAACGCGACAAACCCGGGACCCGCGGGGGATTCCCGCAGGCCCCGGGTTCGCCGGGCTTGTTCGGTTCAGAGGACGTCGGCGAGGTCCGACAGCAGCGCGGCCTTCGGCTTCGCGCCCACGATCTGCTTCACCGGCTTGCCGCCCTGGAACAGGATCAGCGTCGGGATGGACATCACCTGGTAGTCACGCGGAGTGTTCGGGTTCTCGTCGATGTCGATCTTGGCGATGGTCAGCTTCTCGCCGTTTTCGGCCGCGATCTCCTCGAGCACCGGGGCGACCATCTTGCACGGGCCGCACCAGGTGGCCCAGAAGTCGACCAGCACGGGCTTTTCACTGGTCAGGACCTCGTCGACGAACGTCGCGTCGGTCACCTTGACGGTGTTGGCCATGGGTTTCTCCTTCAGGGATGGTTGGAAGCCGGTAAGTCAGTTGGTGCCCGCGCCGTAGCCGCCGCCGACGAGCTCGGCCGCCTCGTGCGCGTCCGATTCGCCGTGCTCCGCGAGCCATCGTTCCGCGTCGATCGCCGCGCTGCACCCGGAGCCGGCGGCGGTGATCGCCTGCCGGTACGTGCGGTCCACCAGGTCGCCGGCCGCGAAGACGCCGTCGAGGTTGGTGAAGGACGTCTTGCCCTTCGTGACGACGTAGCCGTCCTCGTCCAGGTCGACCTGGCCCTTCACCAGCTGGCTGCGGGGGTCGTGCCCGATGGCGACGAAGAAGCCGGTCACGTCCAGCGTCGACTCGGAGCCGTCCTTGGTGTCCTTGAGCTGCAGGCCCTCGACCTTGCCGTCGCCGACCACGCCGGTGATCTGCGAGTTCAACTGCCACTTGATCTTCTCGTTCGCGCGGGCGCGCTCGAGCATGATCTTGGACGCGCGGAACTCGTCGCGCCGGTGCACGATCGTGACGGACTTCGCGAACTTCGTCAGGAAGGTCGCCTCCTCCATCGCCGAGTCGCCACCGCCGGCGACCACGATGTCGTGGTCGCGGAAGAAGAAGCCGTCACAGGTCGCACAGGCCGACACACCGCGGCCGAGCAGCTCCTGCTCGCCGGGCACGTTCAAGTACCGCGCCGCGGCACCCATGGCGAGGATGACCGCGCGGGCGGCGTAGCGCTTGCCGTTCGCGGTGACGTACTTGACGTCCCCGGTCAGCTCCAGCGACTCGACGTCCTCCGCGCGCAGCTCGGCGCCGAAGCGCTCGGCCTGCTTGCGCATCTCCTCCATCAGGTCCGGACCCATGATGCCGTCGCGGAACCCGGGGAAGTTCTCGACCTCGGTCGTCGTCATCAGCGCGCCGCCGAACTGCGTGCCCTCGAACACCAGCGGTTCAAGCTGGGCCCGCGCCGCGTACACGGCAGCGGTGTATCCGGCAGGACCCGACCCGACGACGATCAGGTTCCTGATTTCCTCGGCAGCCACCCGTTGACCTCCGCTCGTAGTGACCTGTACCAGGCTCAACACGATCGTAGGTGGCCATGTTCCCAACGGTGACAGCCGCTACTTCTCCCCGACGACCTTGTCGAACAGGACGGCCGGATTTCCCGGCCCGCAGTCGGCGCCGAAGGCCACCAGGCGGAATTGGGCGAGCTTGCCGGTGGTCAGGATGATCATCACCCCGGCCTTGCCGCCGACGTTCACCGGCCGGATGCCCTCGGGACGCACCTTCGGGTCCAGGCCCGCGGCCGCGATGCAGGCGTCCAGGCGGTCCTCGTTCTGCAACGGGCCGAAGTCGCGGACGCCGATCGCCTTGCCGACCAGGGCCTGCGCACCGGCGCCGTCACTGCCCACCGAGGGGCCTGTCGGAGCCGCGACGTTCGGGGTGCCCGTCTGCTGCGGGGTGTTCGGGATCGCGATGGTCACGGCGACGATCGCCGCCGCGGCCGCGGTCAGGACGCCGGCGGCCCAGCCGAGCCGCTTGTTCCGGCGCCGCCGGGCCGCCGCGAGGTCCACCACCGGGGCGTTCCCGGACCCGGCCTGCTGCGGTGCCGCCTGCGCGGCGGGAAAGGCGGCGGCTGCTTCGGCGGCCAAGGCCGCGTCCAGCCGGGCCGCGAACTCCGCGGGCATCGGCGGGGCCGGCGCGTCGGCGAGGGAGGCCAGATCGGCCTGCGTCGCGTCGAGGGCGTCCAGAATCGCCCGGGCTTCGGGATCGGCGTTGACCAGCGGCCACAGCTCCGCCGCCTGAGTGTCGTCCAGGACACCGGCGTGGAGGTCGGCGAGCACGTCGACAGACCAGGGCGGACCGATGGTCCCCCCGATCCCCCGGCTTTCGTCCGTCATCGTCCCTCCCCGCTACCCGGCTGACGCCCGGCCCGTTTGCTTTCGTGAGTTGGGACGTTCGCAATCGCATCGGGGTTCCGCAGGTGCCCGAGAACCTTCGCGAGTTTCCCGCGGCCCCGCGCGCACCGGCTCTTCACCGTGCCTTCGGCGATGCCGAGCATCTTCGCCGTCTCGGCGACGGAGTAGCCCTCGACGTCGACCAACACGATCGGGGCACGTTGCTCTTCGGGCAGCTGGTCGAGGGCCTCGCGCACGAGAAGGCTGGTTTCCCGCTCGGCCATCGAGTCGCGGGGCGTGGCCGGCTCGTTGAAGCCCGTCTCCGGCAGGGGCACGGTCGGGCGTGCCTGGCGACGGCGGATGCGGTCGAGGCAGGCGTTCACCACGATCCGGTGCAGCCAGGTCGTGACCTGCGACTCCGCTCTGAAGTTCCCGGCCGCACGGAACGCCGAGATGAACGCGTCCTGCAACGCGTCGGCGGCCTCTTCCGGGTCGCGGACCGTGCGCAGGGCCACCGCCCACATGCGGTCGCGATGTCGCTGGACGAGTTCGCTGAACGCATGGGGGTCCCCCGCGGCGTGAGCCGCTATCAGATCCGCATCCGTGGGAGCTGCAGCTGTCACCCGGGAGAGCCTACTGACCCGGTCGGGTACGTCACCCCGCAGGCAGGAAGGACAGGTCACCGATCTGGGTGAGGAACTCGCCGTCGTCGCCACCCAGCGCGGTGATCCAGACGATGAAGTACTTGCCCTGGACCGGCTGCGCGAGCGGGATCGTCGTGTCGCCGTCCTTCAGGTCGCCGTTGCCGACCACCTTCGTGTCGGCCAGGTCGGGGTTCTTCTCGGTCGCCGAGCGGATCTCGACCTTGGTGCCCGGCGTGCCGGCGCTGACCTTCACCTGGCTGAGGTTGATCTCGTCGGCGAACGTGACGACCAGCCCGACCCCGGGCTTGATGACCGGGAACTGCTGCTTGTACTGCTCGGTCTTCCAGACCGTGCCGGGGTTGCCGTCGATCGCGTTCTTCGCCCGGCCGGTGTTGTCGCCCTTGCCCTCCGGGTTGTAGACGGCGACGGCCTGGGGCTTCACCGGGTCGCCCACCTTCGGCGCCGGCGGCGGGGCGGGCGCGGACGACGACGCGGGTGGCTGGCTCGCGCCCTGGCTCGACGCCGGCGGCTGGGCGACGTTGATCGTCGGCCCGCTCGCCTTGGAGTCGCCCTGGAAGACGTTGATCAGCATCAGCCCGCCCCAGGCGAGGATGACGACGGTCGCGACCACCAGCACGGTGACGCCGAGGGCGAGCTTGCGCCGCCGGGCGACGTCCTTGACCGGCTTCTTCGTGGTCCAGACGGTGCCTTCGCTCTCGGCCGGGTCACCGCCGACCGCCTTGATCAGCTGGGTCCGCTCCTCTTCCTCGGCCACCTGGTCGAGGACGCGCAGGATGGCCGCGCTGGTGCGGATGCCGCCGTTGCCGCCGTCCTCGATCGTGCGGACGGCCAGCGACGAGAGGTCGGCCGGGACGGTCGGCACCAGCTGGCGCGGCGGGACGATCCGGCCCTGCGGCGTCATCGGGGCCGGCGGGATCGCGGGCGGGCCGCCGGGCAGCGCCCAGCGGCCGGTCAGCAGCAGGTAGAGGACCGCGCCGAGCGCCTTGACGTCGTCGCGCAGGGTCGCCTCCGGCAGCGGGCCGGGGAACGCGAGCTTGAGCGCGCCGTTCGGCGTCAGCCGCAGCCGCTGGGGGTGGTCGAGGCCGAGGACGAGCCCGTTCTGGTGCGCCTGCTCGACGGCTTCGGCCAGCGCCTGCACCATCCGCGCGGCCGCGGCGGGCGCCACCGGGCGCTGCGCCACGAGGTCGACCAGGTCGCTGCCCTTGGTCCACTCCGCGACGACGACGCCGAGCAGGCCTTCGCTCGAGGTGATGCCGCTGCCGAGGGCGAGCACGTCCAGCACGCGGGCGACGCCGCCGTGGCCGAACTTCGACGCGTGCGTCGCGCGTTCGAGCGTCCGCCGGGCCAGCCGGGCGGCTTCGGGATCCGCCGGGTCACCGACCAGCAGGGTCAGCGCGACGTCCCGTTTCAGCTGCCCGTCCCGGGCACGCCACAGGTGCGCGTCGCCCCGCTCGTCCACGCCGAACTGCGCGAGGAGGCGGTAGCGGCCGTCGCCGACCACACGCCCGGGGGCCAGCGATCCGACCTGGGCCTTGCCCACGTGGTTCGCACCCCCCGCCTGTTCGCTCCGCCTCGTGTCCACCCGCACTCTCCCGCTAGCTCCCCGCTCCAAGGTTACCCAGAATACGACGCGGGAGTCGTCGCCTTCCGTACCGCAATCGTTACCCGCGCTTGATCAACCGGGTGAACCTCGAAGTGGCCGGTTTCAGCTCCTCGACTTTCAGGACCATCAGCACGCCGAACGAGACGACGATGCCGACGATGCTCTGCAGGAACAACTTCACCCACGCGCCCAGTTTCGGGCCGAACGCGTCCGGCACGATCTGGCCGGCCACCCAGGCGGCCCCGACGCCGAGAGCGCTCGCCACGACCGTGAAGAGAATCACGCCGATCACCCGCTTGCTGCGCAAGTTGCCCAGCGTCACCCACAGCCAAACCTGGCCGAGGATCGCGCCGACCACGAACGTCAGCGCGTTGACCATCATCACGCCGAGCACGACGTTGTCCGGCGACAGGAGCACCGGGCACAGGTACAGCAGCGGCACCTTGACCAGCGTCATCACGATCATGATCAGTGTCGGCGTGCGGGCGTCCTTCATCGCGTAGAACACGCGCATCTGGAGCATGACCAGCGCGTACGGCAGCAGCGCGAACGCCGAGATCGCGAGCGCGTCGCCGAGCCGCTCGGCGGTGTCGATCGTGCCCTTGCCGAAGGTGAACAGCGCGATGCCGATCGAGCCGCCGACCACGGTCATCACCGCGGAGATCGGTACGAGCATCACCGTCGACATCCGGGACGCGTAGGAGAGGTCGCCGATCAGCTTCTTGTGGTCGCCGTCGGCGGCCGCCCGGCTCATCCGCGGCATGATCGCCGTCAGCAGCGAGACGCCGATGACGCCGTACGGCAGCTGGAAGAGCAGCCAGGCGTTGCTGTACGCGGTCACCCCACCGGGGGCGCCGCTGGTCAGCACGCGCGTGTTGATCGTGTAGCCGATCTGGCTGACGGCGACGTAGCCGAGGATCCAGAGCGCGAGGCCGCCGAACTCCTTCATCTGCTTGTCGATGCCCCAGCGCCACTTGAACCGGAAACCGGACCGCAGCAGCGGCGGGACCAGCAGCACGGCCTGGGCGACGATGCCGCCGGTGACGCCGATGCCCAGCGTCAGCACCTTCGGATCGGTGATCGACACGTTCGCGGTGTCGATGTCGCCCGGCATGATCCAGACGACCAGGATCGTGAAGATGACGACCAGGTTGTTGATCACCGGCGCCCAGGCGGTCGGCCCGAAGATCTGCTTGGCGTTGAGGACGGCCGAGAGCAGCGCGAAGACGCCGTAGAAGAAGATCTCGGGCAGCAGCAGGTAGGCGAACGCCGTGGTGAGGTCCGCGCTCGCCTTGCCGGACGAGTCGACGTAGAGACTCGTGAACGCCGGCGCCGCGATCACCGCGACCACCGTGCCGACCAGCAGCAGCGAGAACGCCACCGTGATGAGCCGCTGGGTGTAGGCCGTGCCGCCGTCGGGATCGTCCTGCGAACGCACCAGCAGCGGCACCACCACGCTGGCGAGCACGCCACCCATCAGCAGCTCGAAGATGATGTTCGGCATCGTGTTGGCGACGTTGAACGAGTCGTTCGCGATGCCCTGCCCGATCGCGGCGACCAGCAGCAGCTTCCACAGGAAGCCGGTGATCCGGCTGATCAGCGACGCGATGGCCATCCGCCCGGACGCCTTCGCCAGCGACGGCGCCTTGGCCGGCGCCTCCGGCGCTTCCCCGTCCGGCCGGGGCTTGACCAGCGGCCCCTTGAGCGCCGGCATGACCTGGGTGGCCAGCGCGTCGTACGGCCGCATGACGTCGGGGTCGGCGACCGGCCAGCGCGAGTTCATCGGCACCCCGGCGGTGCGCGGGATGAACCGCGTCGCCTCCGGATCCGGCGGGCGCTGGACCTGCGTGGCCTCCTCCTGCCACGGCCGCACGGGCGTCGGACGCCGCGAGCCGCGACCGCGCGGCGGGACCGGAGTGCCCGGCGGCGGAGTACCCGGCCCGAGCGCCGGACTGCCCGGCGGCGGGGTCATGGGCGGGTTCGGCTGCGGGAGCCGCCCCTGGTGGCCACCTTGCGGCGGGCCCTGCTGCGGGCCGCCCTGCGGCGCGGCCGGGGCACCGCTCGCCGGGCCTGGCTGCGAGTTGCCGGGCGAGATGACCGGCTGGGCGCCGCTCAAGGGCTGGCCGGGCGGTGGAACCTGCGGCCCGCCTTGCGGCGGCTGGCCTTGGGGCGGCGCGGCCGGGTGGGCACCGCTTGGCGGCGGGCCGGGCTGCGAGTTGCCGAGTGAGATGACCGGCTGGGCGCCGCTCAAGGGCTGCCCGGGCGGCGGAACCTGCGGCCCGCTTTGGGGTGGCTGGCCGGGAGGCGGAACCTGCCCGCTTTGGGGTGGCTGGCCTTGGGGCGGCGCGGCCGGGTGAGCGGCGTTTTGCGGCGGGCCGGGCTGCGGGTTGCCGGGTGAGATGACCGGTTGGGCGCCGCTCAGCGGCTGGCCGGGCGGCGGAACCGGCGGCCCGCCTTGCGGCAGGCCCGGCGGCGGAGCAACCGCCTGGGCACCGCTCTGCGGGCTGCCCTGCGGCACACCACTCGGCGGCACCGGCTGGACCCGCGTCGGCGCCGGACCTCCACCACGCGGCGGCTGGCCACCTCGCGGCGGAACCCGGCGCTGGTCCTCGCGGAGGGCCCGGTCGTCGTGCGGGCCGCGGTCGTCCCGGGGCCAGTCTTCGCGCGGCCGTTCGCCACGGGGGCCGCCCTCGCGGGCCGGGAACTCGTCCGGCGCCGGACGGTCCCGCCGCGGGCCACGCTGCTCGTCCGGCCCGGGCCGGTCACCGCGCGGGCCGCGGTTGTCATGGGGCGGACGGTCACCGCGGGGCGGCAGATCGTCCGGCACGGCTCGGGGGCCGCGAGCCGACGGCTCATCCGGGATCGGCCGGTCGCCACGAGGGCCACGGGGCGGCGGGTCTTCCGTGAGGGCTCGGTCGCCGCGGGGACCGCGGGGTGGCGGGTCGTCCGTGAGGGCTCGGTCGCCGCGGGGACCGCGAGCCGCCGGGGCGTCCGAGAGGGCTCGGTCACCGCGCGCCTGGCGGTCGCCTCGAGGCGGCAGGTCGTCCGGGATGGCCCGGCCGCGGTCGCCTCGAGGTGGCGGGTCGTCCGAAGCTGGACGGCCGCCGCGGGGTGGGATGTCGTCCCGGGCGGGCCGGTCCCCCCTCGGCGTGCGGGCCCGGCGGTCTTCGCGGCCCCGGCGGTCGTCGCGGGGTGGCTGGCCGTCGCGGGGGCGGCGGGCCGGGGCGTCGTCGCGGACCGGGCGCTGGTCGCGGACCGTGGCGTCCTCGGGCGCCGGCATCTGGCGGGTGTGGCCGTTGCGGGGTGGCTGGCGGCGGCCGCGCTCCGGTGGCGGGGGCGGCGGCTGCTGCTGACGGCGGACCGGCTGCGAGCCCCGCGGCGGCCCGTCGCCCCGTTGCGGGGGCGGGGGGCCTTCGCGCCGAGGACGACCCGCACGCTCGGGTGGTAAGCCCGGCTCTCTCTCCAACGCGTGCCCAATCCTCGGTGCTCTACTCCAGCCCGCGGCCCGGTGCCGCGCACGTGCGGACCAAGGGTAATCGCGAACCGCCCGGAACACTCAAAGGCCGAGCGATCAGGCCACGACGTCGCGGCCCGCGCGGGCGTCCTTCACCCTCCGGTAGATGCGCCGGGAAGCGAGCAGAAGCAGGGCCACACCTGCGGCTACGGTCGCGATGATGGTGATCGCGCCGTACTCGGTGGACGTCAGTTCGAACCGCGCGGATGACCCGAGCGGGGTACCGGTCGGCGTGCTCAACGACACATCGACGCTGAACCGGCCGGCCCGCAGCGCCTCCACCGGCAGGAAGTAGTTCTTGCCACCGCTCGCCGGGAAGAACCAGTCCTTCGCGTCCTCCGGGCGCAGGCCCGTGTTGTTGTCGAGGGTGAACCGGGCGTTGATCCCGACCGGCAGGTCGTTGCTCACGTACACCGGCAGCGGCGAGTTGCCGGACGCCAGCGCGATGGTCTGCTTCGGCTGCGAGACGGTCACCCGCCCGCTGATCGCGGCCAGTTCGGCCTGGGCGTTCGTGGTCGCCGCGTCCGCCGGCAAGCCTCGCCACGCCGTGGACGCGCCGCGCAGCTCGGCCAGCCGGATCGGCTCGACGACGTCGTCGGGTTTCACCCGTTTGGTCGGGTCGAGCTGCATCGCGGACGCCAGCCCGGTGGCCTTGACGTCGAGCCCGGCCAGCGTCGAGACGACGCCGGCGTCGACGCCCGCGGCCGGGTCCGTCCCGCTGTCGCCGACCGCGCCGGCGGCCGACGGCTCGGCGGCGAGCAGCGCCGGCAGTCCCGTCGAGGTGACCACGCCCGCGCTCAGGAAGTCGCTGACCTGCTGCAAATAAGTGGTGAACTCCTCGGGCGAGGCGTCCCAGCGCCGCGGCGGCGCGACCAGCAGGTGGTCCGGCCGCTGCCCGCCGGTCTGGCCCAGCCCGGCGCGGAAGGCGAGGGCGCCGAGGCCGTTCTGGCTCGCGACCGCCCGCTCGGTCGTCGCGGGCACGGTGACCGAGCCGGGCACGGTCGGGACGCCCGTCATCGCGGCGGAGATCAGCGAGTCGGTCGGCTGCAGGCGGACGGTGCTGCCCTGCACGGTGACGCCGCCGCCGGCCGCGGCGGGCGGGAGCTTGCCCGCGTCGGTGAGCACGGTCCGCACGCCGGCCTCGGTCAGCGCGGTGAGCACCGACGCGCTGGGCGTGCCGTCCGGCCAGAGCACGCCGGCCTGCGGGGTGACGTCGGTCAGCTCCTGGATGGTCGCCGCGCCGGTGGCCGCCCGGGTGACCAGGCTGGTGTCGCCGGGCCGGATGCGGGTGAGCGCATCGAGGTCGGTGTCGGCGAACGGCAGCGCCACCACGCAGCGGCTGCCGACCAGCGCGCGGAGCTCGGTCAGCCACGTCTTCGCGGCCTCGACGCCCTTGCCGTCGACGTTGCCCGTGTCCGTGTGGACGAGGTAGCCGCGGGTCATCGCGTCGACCGTGGCCAGCAGGTCCGGGTCGAGCGCGAAGCACATCGACTTGGCGAGGTTCGAGTTGGTCCGCACGGCCGACGCCGCCGACGTGACCAGCGCGTTCAGCCGGCCGTCCCCGCTGATCTCGCCGGCCAGCCGGTCGTCGGCCAGCACCAGCGGGCTGCCGTACGGCGCCGCGTAGACGTGCGGGATGTTGCCGGTCAGCGGCCAGAGCAGGGTCATGCTCGGCGCGCCGCCGCGGCTGGTGGCCTGCTTGCCCGGCCCGGTCAGCACCGGCATCAGCATGCTGACCGCGCCCAGCCGCGCGGGCCCGCCGAACTCCGGCGTGCCGTTGACGTTGACCAGCAGCGGGTAGACGCCGGGGCGGGCGAACCGCTCCGCCCGGGCCCCGGTCAGCGGCACGGTGATGTTCAGCGGCGCGCTCTGGCCCGGCTCCAGCACGTCGGCGACCGACGTGAACTCGGTCAGCGGGGTGTCCTTGACGACGGCGCCGGACAGCACGTCGCCGACCCCGCGCTCGGTCGTCGCCCGGTCCCCGACCTGCAGCCGCACCTGCGGCTTGGCGACCCGGCGGTCGCCGGTGTTGGTCACCGTGCCGGTGACGGTCAGCGTCGTCGTCGAAGTCGTGATCACCCGCGGGCTCAGCCCGGCCAGGTCGATGCGCAGGCGCGCGCCCTCCTGCGCCTGGGCGACCGTGGCTCCGGCCAGGGCGGGGACGGCCAGGAAGAGGACGGACAGGAAGGTTGCGGCGAACCGCTTCACTCGGGGGCTCCCTCAGGGGCGTGCTCGTCTCGTCCGTGGACGTCCGGGCGCGCGAAAAGTTCCTTGTACATCTGGCTGGCCTTCCGGACGAGCTTGCGCTCGTCGGAGTAGGCGAGCTTGGTCTCCAGCTCGGCCAGCGGGACCCAGGCCACCTCGGTGACCTCGACGTCCTCGTCGGACAGCTCACCGCCGAGCGCTTCGAGCAGGAAGTGGTGCACGGTCTTGTGGATGCGCCGCTTCTCGGCCACGAACCAGTAGTCGATGGTGCCCAGTGGCCGCAGGACGCGCGCGGAGATGCCGGTTTCCTCCTTCACCTCGCGCACGGCCGTCTCTTCCACCGTCTCCCCGTCCTCGATGTGGCCCTTGGGCAGCGACCACAGCAGTCTGCCGTGCCGGTCGAGCCGGCCGATCAGCACCGCCTGTTCGCGGTCGGCGTCCACCACGAGACCACCGGCCGACGTCTCGTCGACCGTGGTCAGCCGCCTGCCGCGCTGACGCCTGCGCCGCCTGCGCGGCTTCGAGGCGCCGGGGCGGCCGGCTGATCCAGACATGCTGCGATGCTAGAGCAAACGGTCTCCCCGGTAGGCTGGCTCTCCGTGTCCGTGTCCGGCGGTGCCTGCAGCTATCGCACCTGGAACGTAGTGGGATTTTCGTGAACGACGTGGTCGACGAGCAGGTGGTGGGGCTGATGGAGGTCTCGCCACTGGCGGAGGAGCTGGCGGAAAGGTTCGCCAGGGCGGGGCACCGCCTGTACCTCGTGGGCGGCAGCGTCCGCGACGCGCTGCTCGGCCGCAGTTCCGGTGACCTCGACTTCACCACCGACGCGCGGCCGGACCGGGTGCTGAAGATCGTCAGCGGCTGGGGCGACGCGGTCTGGGACGTCGGGATCGCCTTCGGCACGGTCGGCGTGACGAAGAAGGGCATGCAGCTCGAGATCACGACGTTCCGCGCCGACAGGTACGACCGCGTCGGCCGCAACCCCGAGGTCACCTTCGGCGACAGCATCGAGGGCGACCTGCTGCGCCGCGACTTCACGGTCAACGCGATGGCCGTCGAGCTGGCGTCCAAGACGTTCATCGACCCGCACGACGGGCTCGGTGCCCTGCGCGAGCGGGTCCTGGACACCCCGGCGACGCCGCAGGAGTCGTTCGCCGACGATCCGCTGCGGATGCTGCGCGCCGCCCGCTTCGCCGCCCAGCTGGACTTCACCGCCGCGCCGCGGGTGGTCGACGCGATGACGTCGATGGCGGAGGAGATCGACCGGATCACCGCCGAGCGGGTGCAGGCCGAGCTGTCGAAGCTGCTGCTGGCGGCCGACCCGCGGCCCGGCCTGGAGCTGCTGGTCGACACCGGGCTGGCCGACCGGGTGCTGCCCGAGGTGCCCGGGATGCGGCTGGCGATCGACGAGCACCACCAGCACAAGGACGTCTACCAGCATTCGCTGACCGTGCTCGCCCAGGCGATCGACCTGGAGAAGACGCACGAGCCGACGTCGGAGCCGGATCTCATCCTGCGGCTCGCGGCGCTGCTGCACGACGTCGGCAAGCCGGCGACCCGGGAGTTCCAGCCCGGCGGCGGCGTGAGCTTCCACCACCACGAGGTGGTCGGCGCGCGGATGGCCCGCAAGCGTTTGCGGGCGCTGAAGTTCTCGAAGGAGATCGTCGACGACGTCTCCCAGCTCGTGTTCCTCCACCTGCGGTTCCACGGTTACGGCAAGGGCGAGTGGACGGACTCGGCGGTCCGCCGGTACGTCACCGACGCCGGCCACCTGCTGACCCGGCTGCACAAGCTGGTCCGCGCCGACTGCACCACCCGCAACCGCCGGAAGGCGGCCGCGCTGCAGGCGACCTACGACGACCTCGAAGCCCGGATCGCCGCGCTCAAGGCCAAGGAGGACCTCGACCGGGTCCGGCCGGACCTCAACGGCGAGCAGATCATGGAGCTGCTCGGCCTCAAGCCGGGGCCGGACGTCGGGAAGGCGTGGAAGTTCCTCAAGGAGCTCCGGCTGGACCGCGGCCCGCTCGACCACGACGAGGCGGTCGCCGAGCTGAAGAAGTGGGCCGCGGAAAACGGCGTCGGGGACGCGTGAGCCGTGGCGGGCGGGGGCAGCTTCCTGGTGGCGCTGCTGAGGCGCGGCGCCCCCGCGATCGCCACCGCCACGAGTGAGCTGCCCGCCGAGATCGCCGACCCGGCGCCGATGCACGCGCTGCGGCGCATCTCGCGGATGTCCGGCCCGATCGACCCGGCCGAGCGGGACGGCCTGCTGCTGCGGGCCACCCGGTATGTCGTGCTCATCCCGCTGGCGTACCGGCTGCTCGCGGTGCCGGGCCAGTTCGGCGTCTACGTCCTCCAGCGCGGCACGGCCGGGCTGCTGCCGGTCGGGGTCTTCACGCTCCTGTCGGTGGCGCTGAACGTCACCGGCCTGCGCTGGATGTTCCGCTCGGCGCCCTTCAGCGGCCGCAACGCCGGGAAGCTGCTGGCCGTCGACCTGGCCTTCACCGTGCTCTCGCCGCTGCTCATCGCGCTGACCGTGCCCACCTCGGCGTACTTCGACGCGCTCGCGGTCACCAGCGTCCACCTCTACGGCGAGATCGGCCTGCTCACGCTCGCGCTCGGCCTCCCGAGCGGCGTGGTGTTCGGCCTGCTGAGCTTTCCGCTCCGGATGCTGGCGAACCGGCTGAACACCGGCGGGTTCCTGGCCGGGGCCGCCTTCTCGACGTACTCCGTGCTGCTCGCCGAGCTCTTCCTCGCCACCGCCGCGCTGGTGCTGACCGGTCTCGGCACGCGCCTGGCCCTGGCCTACGGCACCCGCAATGGGCGGCTCGCCGAGCGTGCCCAGCAGCACCGGAGGCTGCACGACACGGTGTTGCAGACCCTGGAAGCGATGGCCTTGTCCAGCCCGGGCGACCCCGCCGAGCGGCTGGTCGAGATCCAGCGGCTGGCGCGGGCGCAGGCGATGGAGATCCGGCACACGATCGAGTCGGCGGCGTCCGAGCGGGCCGAGGCCGGCGCGCGGCCGCTGGGCGAGAAGCTCGCCGCGCTCGCCGCCGAGATGGCCCGCGACGGCCTGCGCGCCCAGCTCGTGGTGGCCGAACTGGACGACGACACGCTGTCGGAGGTCCGCCAGATCGCCATCCGCGACGCCGTCCGCGAGGCGATGCGGAACACGATGAAGCACTCCGGCACCGACCGGGTGGTGGTCCGCGTCGAGGAGCGCGACGGCGGCATCGCGGTGATCACCCGCGACCACGGGAGCGGCTTCAGCGCGGCCGACCACCCGGCCGGGTTCGGCATCAGCGAGTCGATCACCGCGCGGCTGGCCGAAGTCGGCGGGACGTCGCTGGTCGAGTCGGGACTCGCCGGAGGCGGCACGCGAGTGACGTTGTGGGTCCCGTTCTGATATCTCCTGACCATGACCTCGATCGAGCTGCTCGCCGACGCTCTCGCCGCCCACCGCTCCGGCGACCGCGACCAGGCCGCCGAACTGGCCGCCCAGGCCGGGCGGGAAGGCTCCACGCTGGCGGACGAACTGCGGACCTACCTGGCCGGTGACGGCTCGGCGCCGGTGTACGACCAGCCCAGCGCCTTCACGGCGTTCATCCGCGGCGGCGGCAACGTCGAGCTGTACCGCGCGCTGAGCGCCGAGCTGGCCGCCCGGTACGACAGCGCGAAGCCGGAATCACTGCTCGACCTGGGCTGCGGCGACGGCCTCGCCGTGGTGCCCGCGCTGGAGCAGGCCTCGCACCTCCCGCCGCGGATCGACCTGGTCGAGCCGTCGGCCGCGCTCCTCGAAGGCGTCCACGAACGGGTGCCCTCGGCCCAGTGCTGGCAGTCGACCGCGCAGGACTTCCTGGCCCGCGACGACCTCGGCTGGGACTTCGTCCAGTCGACGTTCGCGCTGCAGTCCATCGAGCCGGAGCAGCGCGCCGAGGTGCTGCGGGCATTGCAGCCGCGCACCGGCACGCTGGTGCTGGCCGAGTTCGACGTCCCCGAGTTCGAGGAAGGCTCGCCGGAGCACCTCCGGTCACTGGTCGAGCGCTACGAGCGGGGTGTCGCCGAGTACGGCGAAGACGCCACATTGGTCGCCCAGGGCTTCCTGCTGCCGGTGCTGCTCGGGATCGTCTCCGGGCAGCAGCGGACGAACTGGGAGCACCCGGCCGCGGGCTGGGCCGAGCAGCTGACGACGGCGGGCTTCACCGAGGTCGACGTCACTCCCCTCGCCGACTACTGGTGGTCGCCCGCCGTCCTGATCACTGCCTGCTGAGCGAGCCCGTTTCGACGTGCTGGGCGAGCGGCCGCGGCAGCAGGTAGGCGACCGCTCCGCCCGGCATCCCGCCCCACGGCGCCGTCACGCCGGTCAGCACGCGGATCGCGCGCTGCACCCGGTAGTGCCGCTTTTCGCGTTCGCGTTCGAACGCCAGCGCCGTCTCGACGAACCGCGAGCCGTCGGCGTGCACCAGGTTGCCGGTCTCGGTGCCGTACCGGACGACCGTGGTACCCGGCGGCAGCGTGAGCAGGCGCTTGCCGCGGTAGAAGTTCAACGGCGGTTCGCCGCGCATCGGCAGGATCGGCCAGTCGGCGGGCTGGTCGGACTCCTCCGCCGGCCGCGGCGGCAGCATCAGCAGCACGCCGAGCAGGAACCGGGCGGCGTCGCCGAGCGAGCCGAACGCCACCGGCTCGTCGGACGGCGGCCGCGAGACCTCCCAGCCGTTCTCCGCGCGGCGCAGCGTCCAGACGCCTTCGGCCGGGATCTCGTTCGCGCCGATCCGGTAGGCCGCGGCGGGCACGCCGTGCTCGGCGAGCCGCTGCTGGAGCAGCTCCAGGGTCTCCGCGCCCTTCAGGTTCCGGACCGGCTCGCCACGGGCCACGCGGGTCAGCGCACGCTCGTCCGGCAGGTCGGCGGCCGTCTGCGGCGGCCGCGGCCGGCCGAGGACCTCCGCCTCGGCCGTCGCACGGACGAGCTCCCCGACGAACGGCGGCCGAAATCCCACTGCGCGCACGTGCTCGACCAGTTCCGGCTCCGGCGGCACGCCGTACTTGCGCAGGTAGTGCGGCACGGCGGCGGGCCAGATCCAGGTGCCGTCGGTGTGGAACGCGTTCGGCACGTCCGGCTTCGCCCCGGGGCCGCCGAAGATGTCCGGCAGCGGCGTCGGCCGGTGCAGGGCGACCGGCGCCCGGAACAGGTAGTCGAGCAGGCCGCGGACCTGGTCCGGCGGCACCGGCGGCCGGTTGACCACCGGGCGCTCGCCCTCGACGTGCGAGTCGGTGACCCGCGCCTGCCGGAACGCGACGTCCAGTGGCAGTCCCGCCTTCGCCGTCAGCCACGACGGCAGGTGCTTCGGCGTCCGTGGGTAGGTCTCCAGCTCCAGTTCGTAGGCGGCGGTCGACGGACGGCCGCCGTCGTTGGGCGGCACCCGCCAGTCCGGCTCGCGGTCGGCGTCGAAGTCGAAGTCGAACTGCGACTGCGCGTCGAGGGTGAAGGTGCCCTGGAACCAGGTGCCCGCCTCGGCCTGGAACATCGCCGCCCGCAGCCGCGCGAAGAGCCCGCCGAGCCGGGGCACCGCGGGCAGCGAGACCGACACCGGGCCGTCCTCGTCGCCGACCGCGCGGACCTCGATCTCGGCGTAGTCCCCGACCTGCCGGAACTGCGCGCCGACGCGCGCCCAGCCGCCGGGCACGGTGTGCAGCAGCGTCCGGCCGATGGCGCGCAGCAGCGCGTTCTGGTCGCCGGTGCCCGGCTGCGGACGGGCCTCCGGCGTCTCGGTGAAGTCCAGCCGCGTCTGCCACAGCGCGGTGACCTGCTTGGCCGGCACGGTGACCGAGAAGTCGGTCAGGCCCAGCTGGGCCGCCCGCGCGGCGTCGTCACGCACCCAGCGCAGGGTCAGTTCCGGCCGGTCGCCCGGCGCGACCTCGAAGACCTCGCCGTCGTACTCGGCGAAGGTCCGCAGCGTGAACGTCGACGGCACCTCGCTCGCCGGGACGACCTTCGCCGGACGGCCCTCGAACTCCTTGTCGAAGCCCTCCGGCGCCTCTTCCTCCGGCAAGACGGACAGCAGCACGGTGCCGTCCGTGGTCGACCGCTGCGCGCGGTAGGTCCCCTCGCCCCACGTCGCATACAGGCCGTCCGGGCGTTCGGCCACCTCAACCCGGTAACGCACGTTTGTCCTCCCCGTCCCCAGTAGCCCCAAGCAACCTAGTCGACCGGGTACCGAGCGAACCACCGGTCGTCGGCCGGCGCATCCGGGCCGAACTCGGTGAGCGCGTCGTTCGCCAGGCCGACGATGACTTCGCGGAGTTCCAGCCTTTCGAGCCAGCTTTTCCGCAGGGCTTCCTCGCCGTACATCGCGCCGACGAGGTTGCCGCAGACCGAACCGGTCGAGTCGCTGTCGCCGCTGTGGTTGACCGCCGCGAGCAACGCCGAGTCGGCGTCCGAGGTCACCAGCGCGACGTACACCGACATCGACAACGCCGTCTCGCCGACGTTGCCCTGCCCGAGCCGTTCGAGCTTCTCCGGCGTCGGCGGGCCCTCCATCGCCAAGGCCGCGTCGAGCGCCGCGCTCTGCTCCTCGTGCCCCGGGTGCTTCACGAGTTCCGCGCGCGCGGTCGCGACCGCGTCGAGCAGCGGCTTTCCGTGCAGGAGCCCGTGCATGAGCACCGCAAAGCACCCGGACGACAAATACCCGCTCGGGTGACCGTGGGTCAGCGCCGCGCTTTCCGCGCCGAGCCGGAACACTTCGGCGAGGTCGTCCGACCACAGCGCGATCGGCGCCGCACGCATCACGCCGCCGCAGCCCTTCGAGTTGTTGACCGGCCGGTCGATGGTGCCCCGGACGCCCGAGCGGCCGTACGCCTCCAGCTCGCCGAAGCAGGTGAGCCCCGGTGCGCGCCGGCTGAACAGCTCCTGGTGGGTGATCAGCCAGCCGTCGGCCGCCTCGACCGCCGACTGCGGCCCGCGAGCGCGGTCCCACGTGACGCCCTGGGTGTGCAGCCAGCGCTGGTACGCCATCTGCAGCGAGTGGACGACGTCCGCGGACCCGGTCTTCCGCTGCTGGGCGTGGGCCCGGATCAGCGCTTCGAGCGTGAAGAGCGTCATCTGCGTGTCGTCGGTGATCCGGCCGACGCCGCCGTACGCCGGGATGAAGTCGGTGATGCCGTCCGGCCCGGCGATCTCGCGGATCCGGTCGATCGAGTCGAACTCCGTCTTCGCGCCCAGCGCGTCGCCGATCGCCCCGGCCAGCAGGCTGCCTCGCAGTCGCGATCGCAAGTCCGGTCCCTTCGGTTCCGGGGTGAACCGGCCGCTCGGGTACCGGCGCTCCCAGCGTGCGTGCTCGGCGGTCTCGGTCCGGAGGCCGTTGCGGTTGAAGTACCAGAAGACGTCACTGGCCACGTCTTCGAGCAGGCCGAGGTCGGGCAGCGACGCCACCCACGGCAGGCCGGGCACGCCGACGCGGGCGCCGACCAGCGCACCGGCGATCGCGCCCGCCACCGGCCCGGACCGCGCGGCGAGCCGGATCGCGGCCTCCGGGTCGTACCCGCGCTTGGCCGCGGCGAACAGCGCGCGGCCGAGCACCGACCGGACGCTCCGGCCGTCGCCGATGGACTCCAGCTGCGTCACGTCGTCGGCGTCGCGGTCCGCGCGCAGCGCCAGCGTCGAGGCCGCCAGATCGCCCCCCACCTCGTGCAGGCGGACGTGCACCGGCAGCGCGAACGGCTCCCGCGTCAGCAGGCTCTGGAACAGGGAAATCAGCAGCTCGACGCCCTCGGTCACCTCGGCGCCGGCCGCGCTGCCGGTCAGTTCGCGGGCGACGTCCTTCGCGTACCGCTCGCCGTCGACGTCGGCCAACGCCACCGCCCCGGCCGGGGTTGCGGCCAACGCCGTGGCCAGCAGCGCGGAGAACTCTGCGGGCGCGGGACCGGCGTGCCGGGTCGCGACGGCGAGCCAGCCCACCGGGTCCGGTTCGGGCAGGGTCGCCGGGACTTCGCCGGTCGGCACCGGCGGCAGGCCGCGCAGCACGATGTCGGTGTGGAACAGCAGGTGCCGCGTCAGGCCACCCAGCGGCAGGGGGCGCGCCGGGTCGGCGCCGCCGCCGAGGGCGTCACCGATCGCGAAGCCGACGTACGCGCCGACGATCCGGTGCCACGCGAAGCGGTCGGGCGGCGTCCCGAAGGCGGAGAACTTGCCGAACGTCCACGGCACCGGGTGCGGCCAGGCGTCTTCGTCCACGTGCGCGATCAGGCCGTTCGCGGCCAGGTCAGCGGGCCATTCCGGCTCCTGGCCGGCCCGGCGGCGGACGCCGTTGCGGTACTGCCAGGCGAACCCGCGCAGATACCGGACGCACTCCTCCGGCGTCAGCTCGAAGTGCTGGTCGCGGGCGTGGTCCAGGGCGTACCGCAGGTGCCGGGCCGGCAGGTCGGGCGGCTCGACGCCGAACTCCGCGACCAGCGCGGGCAGCGCCGCGGCGACCTCGGGCCCGGCTTCCGGCGCGGGCTCGGAAACGATGGGCCGGCGCTCGCCGGTCGTGCCGAGTTCGGCGGCGGTGAGGCTGCGGACCAGGCCGGTGCCGGGGTCGAGCGTCAGCCCCGACGCCGCCGGCAGCTCCCGGACCAGGACCCGCCAGCGGCGCGGATACCGCCCGGGCACCTTCGCCGACGAGCTGTAGGCGATGACTTCGCGCTCGTTCCTGCCCGGGACCGGCCGCACCAGCGGCTCGCCGTTGTCGAGCAACGGCACGAGGACTTCGCAGTCCAGCAGGGCGCGGACGAACTCGGCGCGGGTGATCCAGTTGGCGGCCAGGTAGTTCAGCAGCTTCTCGGCGTCGGTCGTGGGTTCCGGGTACCCGCGCCAGACCGGGCCCGCGGTGTACTGCTCGTTGCTCCGGTACTCACCGTTCGCCCTGGTCCAGCCGCGGACGGCTCGCACCGGGAGGTCCAGTTCGGGGAACGCCTTCTCGTCGAACTCGGGGTCGACGTCCGGCCGCCACTCCGCCTCGGCGGGCGTGCTCGCCATCGCCGCCCGGTCGTACCCGATCTCGCCCTCGTCCGGCACCACGACCACCGGGCCGGGGAACAGGCCCGCGCCGATGTCCGTGCCGTCCAGGTAGCCGGCCGTGTTGACCGTGAAGCGCCAGCCGTCCGGGCGGCGCGCGGTGAACTCCGGCCGGATCCGCAGCCGGTCGCCGCCGGGCTGCGTGCGCAGCCACTCCCGCGCGCGGGCGACGGCTTCCTCTTCGTCCATTCTCCCCATCCTCGCGCTAATGCCGCGGGTACCGCTCGATCCAGACGTCGCCGAGCGCGCTGAGCGCCGAGTGCCGGTCGAAGTGCCAATAGGCGTCCGAAGCGACGTTCTCGACCAGGTACCGCAGCTCCAGCTGGTCGACCCACTTCTGCGGCAGCCCGGGGATCCCGGTGCGCGCGCCGAGCAGCGCCCCGGCGATCGCTCCGGTGAGCGCGCTGCGGCCGGAGTGGTTGACCGCGCGAAGCAGCGCCTGCTCCGGGTAGTTCTCGAAGCCCGACAACGCGGCGAAGGCGCGGCCGAGCACCGACAGCGTCGTCTTGCCGTCGCCGATCAGCTCGGGCATCCGCAGGTCGGGCAGCCCGTGCTCGCCGAAGAACGGCACCGACTCGGCGACCAGGTCCTTGATCGCCGTCCACTCCGGGCCCTGCTGGAACTGGCTGTCCGGGTTGAGCACCTCGCGGCTGGTGTTCCAGATCGGGAAGCTGAACGCCTCCTTGGTCAGCGCGTGCTCGAACAGCCAGGTCAGGTAGGTCGCGGCGGTCAGGTCCTGCTCGTCGGGGTGGGTGACGCCGGCCAGTTCGCGCACCGCCTGCCGCGCTCCGCCGCTGAACCCGCTGCCGGGGCCGGCCATGGTCAGCGCGGCGGGCAACGCGGGGATCAGCGCGGCCGGGCCGCTCATCGGCGGCGCGCCGGCCGTCCCGGTCGCGAGCTGGTGGTAGGCGTTGAGCTCGGCGTCGTCGATGTCCCGCCGGGCGTGCAGGTCCGGGACCTGCACGAGCCAGCCGTCGATGGCGTCCATCGGCGCACCCTGGGTGCGCAGCCAGCGCTGCAGCGCCCCGCGGACGACGTCCGGGAAGAGCTGCTCGGCTTCGCGGGATTCCGGCTGCTCGCGGTGCGGGCTGCGGATGACGGCCTCGGTGTAGAAGAGCAGCCGCTGCGTCAGCGAGCCGATCCGGCCGGGCTGGTCGTACGCCGGGATCAGGTCGGTGACGCCCTCGATGCCGAACTTCGCGTGGATGTCGTGCAGCATCATCCGGTCGACGGCCGCGCCGAGGGCCTCGCCGAGCGCGAAGCCGACGTACGCGCCCGTGACGCGTTGCCAGCCGTAGCGGAAGCCGTCGAGATCGCGCTCGAAGTACTTGCCGAACGTGTCGAGCCGCGGGACCGTGCGGCCGGCGTTGTCGTACGTCGGGGCCAGGCCGTTTGCGCGCAGGTCGTTGGGCTTGCTGCGCGGCGGCTCCGGCATGTTCAGCCGCTTCAGCCAGGATTCGCCGAGCACGGTCTTCGCGCACTCCTCGGCGGTCAGCTCGAAGCCGCGCCGACGGGCCTTCTCGGCCGCCAGGAGCGGCGGTTTCACCGGATCCGGCAGGCCCATCCGGGACGCGGTTTCGGTGGCGACCCGGATGAGGTCCTCCTCGGCCTCCGGGCAGCGGCCGTGCACGTCGATGCGCGGCTCGTGGCGCGGGAACCGCTGGACGATCTCCGCGAGCTCGCCGCTGGAGACGTCCTCGATGGTCGTCGGGCCGCCGTTGATGACCAGGTTCGGCGGGTGCTCGAACTCGGCGAGCGTGGCGACGTCGACCTTCCACCAGCCGTGTTCGCGCGAGGGCAGGTGCCGGGTCGAACTGAACACCTTGAGCTCGTTGCGCTCTTCGGCGAAGTAGAACCGGTCGGTCTTGCCGGTTTCCAGGTCGAGGGGGACGTACACCTCGCACCGGATCAGCCCGATGAGCAGCAGTTCCCGGGTCAGCCAGCCGACGCTGCCGAACGACAGCAGCGTCTCGAGGGTGTTCTCCGGCTTCGGGTAGCCGCGGCGGATCGGCCCGGCCTTGTATTCGGGGTTCTCCCGCTCCTCGCCGGTCTGGTTGCCGTCGGCGTCGACCTTCACCCAGCCCGCGACGGCCTGCAGCGGCACGCCCAGCTCGCCGAGCCCGGCCTTGACGTACTCGGGGTCGACGACCTCGCGCCAGTTCTCCTGGCCGGGGAACGCCACCGGCACGGACAGCCCGCCGGGGTGCGGGTGCGCCTGGCGCAGCTCGCCGTCCGGCTCGCGGACGACGACCGACGGCGGCGGGAAGATCTCCTTCTCCGGCCGGCCCTCGTCGAGGAACGCGATGGTGTTGTAGGGCACCGACCAGCCCTCGGGGATGCGCAGCACCTTCTCAGTGTCCACCCGCAGCCCGGCGGGGCCGGAGACGTCCGGGCCGTGCACCGCGCGCAGCCACTGGCCGACCTTGGCAATCGCTTCCGCCGCTTCCACCTACTCGATCCTCTCCAGGCTTCCGTCGGACTCGTGCTCGGCGATCGTCTTCGGCAGCACGAAGGCCACCGCGCCACCCGGCAGGTTCGCCCACGGGACCGTGATGCCGGTGATCACGTGCAGGGGGCGTCTGAGCCGGTAGCTCCGCCGCACCCGCTCGCGTTCGAGCGGCAGCGACGTCGTGGCGAACCGTACCTCGCCGTGGTGAACGAGATTGCCCGGTTCCTCGCCGAACCGCAGAACGACCGTACCCGCCACCAGCCTGGTGATGCGCTTGTTGCGGAGCAGGGTGAGGGGAGGCTCACCCGGCGCCGGGTGCACCGGCCAGTCGTCGAGCTCCTTCGCGGTTTCCCGCGGCGTTTCGTGCCCGGCGGTCATCCGGGCGGGGTGCAGCAGCAACGCGCCCAGCAGCTGCTGCGCGGCGTACTCGAGCCGGGCGAAGTACTTCGGTTCGCGAGGCTTCCCGCCGGCGTACGCGGCGACTTCCCAGCCGTCGGGCGTGTAGTTGAGGCACCAGGCGCCGTCGGCGCGCTCGCCGACCCGGTACGCCTCCGGCCACACCCCGTGCTCGCCGAGCCGCTGTACCAGCACGGTCAGCAGCTCTTCGTCGTCGAGCTGCGGGTCCGGCGTCGTCTCCAGTTCGGCGACGACGTCCCCGGCCGTCTTCTTCACGTCGGCGCGGCCCGGCTTCGGCCGCGGCTTGCCCAGCAGGTCCGCCTCGGCGGTCCGCCGGACCAGCGGCTCGACGTACGGCGGCTGGAAGTGGTGCCGGCGGATGTGCGCGACGAGGTCGGGCTCCGGCGGCACGCCGTGCTTCGCGAGCAGCAGCGGGACGGCGTCGGACCAGATCCAGGTGCCGTCGGTGTGGAAGCGCTCGTCCTCGGTCTCGTGCACGACGGCCTCGCGCTCGAGGTACTGGAGCACGAGCGGGACCTCGGTGTCGGTCAGCGGCGGGCGCTCGACGTCCGGGCCGCCGGCGTCGGCGTGCCGGAACACCACGCCCAGCGGCAGCTGCGCGCGCAGCCGCCACCAGTCCGGGATGTGCTCGTCGGCCCGCGGGAACGCGGCAAGCTCCTCCGGCCAGGCGGCCGGCTCGGGCGCGTCGGTCCACACCGGATCGTCGTCGAGCGCGAAGTCGAAGTCGAAGCTGCCGTCGGGGTTCAGGGCGAACCGCGCCTGCAGCCAGGTGCCGCGGCCGTCGGCGTACATCCCGGCGCGCAGCTCGGTGAAGATGCCGGTCAGTTCCTCCGGCACCGCCGTGTTGTGGCCCGCGGTCTCGGTGTGCGTCCCGACCTGCCGGAAGTCGGCGACGGCGGGCACCTCGGCGTTGACGCGGTGCTCGCGCACGAGCTTTCCCAGGCGCACCAGGAGAGTGCGCTGCTCGTCGGGCGAAAGTCGATGTTCCACGTGAATCATTGCGCCAACGTCGAGGTGTAGCCGAAGGTCGGCGGCTCGCCGGCGTCGAGCCGCGCGAACTCGTCCTCCCACATCCGGAAAGTGCGGCCGTACAGCGAAACCTTGAGCGCGGCCTCCTCCCGGCCGAGCGGTCGCCCCTCGTCCCGGGCCACCGAGTGCATGGCGCTGATCGTGTCGTAGAGGGCGAAGATCGGTCCCCCGCCGCGGAGGTACTCCCGCCGCAGGTCTTCGGTGCGGATGACGAACTGCTGCTCGCTCAGCGCCCCGATGTCCCCGGCCTGCGCGAAGAGGACGTCGTCGATCTTGTCGTTGTCCTCGACGAACCGCCCGGTCCGCAGGCTCAGGATGAAGCCGGCCAGCCCGCCGCCGGCCGTCTTGTCGAGCCGGTACGGGCTGTCGTGGTGCCGGAAGTACGCCGGCGTCTCGATCGTCATTGCTCGGGCCTCTTGTTCAGCGCTTCCCAGAACTTCTCCCGCTCCCGCTTCAGCAGGGCGTTGATCAGGGCCTGCTCTTCCGCGGTGTACGGCCGCGGCCGCTTCTTCCCGGTCTCGGGGTCGGGCCCGGGGCCTTCGTCGACGGCCCGGGCCTTGATGTCCCGGCGGACCTCGTAGAGCGCGTGGTCGTAGGCGGAGACGGCGTCGACCGCCTTGAGGTGCAACCGGAACTCGGCGACGTGCCCGTCGATCCGGACCTTCATCTGCAGGTCGCTGTACCCGGCGGGCTGCGGTTTCACGAACCGGTCCTCGAACTCGACGATCTCGATGTCGTCGCGCGCCCGGATCTTCTCCAGGGCGGCGTAGAGCATCTCGATCCGGTCGAAGCGGACGATGCCGCCGGCGATGTCGGTCAGCCGCGACGGGTCGCCGCCGTAGTTGGACTCGATCTTGTCCTCGGCGCGGCCCCGGCCCTTGAGCGTCTTGCGCAGGTCCGGCTCGCCTTCGGTCTCGGCCGCGATCTCCGGCACGACCTCGCGCAGCTTCGCCATCGCGACCTCCGCGCGTTCGTAGACACCGTCCAGGTACTTCTTGAACTCCGTCGCGTTGCCGAGGTGTTCCCGCGGGTAGGGCGGCTGACGGCGGTCGGCGTCCTCGTACCGGGCGTTGTCCGCGGTCGCCTCCCCGGACACCCGCCGCTCGGTCTCGCCCAGCTCGAGGTGCTGGGGTTCCGCCGGGATCTCCTCCGGCAGCGTGCCGTGCTCCCGCTGCTCGTGGACGTCCCGCAGGGAGTCCTCGAAGATCCGCACGGCCTCGTCGTGCGCGAGCAGGTTGCCCAGCGCGAGCGGGCGCTTGGCCAGCGAGTCGGCGACGTAGGCGTTGGCCTCGTCGCTCAGCAGCCGGACCAGCTCGGGCCGGTTCGGCAGCTGGGCTTCGAGGTAGTCCTTGAGCGGGCCGAGGTCGTGGGCGCGGCCGAGCTCGTCCTTGGCTTCGACGTGCGCGTTCGCCAGGTCCGGGTGCGCCAGCGCGGCCCGGAGGTCTTCGCGGCCCAGGAAGCGGTCCGCGCCCACCGGCTCGGCGGCCCCGTAGCCGCCGTGCGCCTCGTGCGGGCCGTGCTCGGTCTGGACGTGCTCGCTTCGGGCGTGTACCTCGTCCGGCGTGCCGATGTGCATCAGCTTGACGCTGGTCGCCGGCTGCGGCAGGTGCATCAGGTCGCCGGACTGCGGGTCGATGAACGCGACCCCTTCGCGGGTGTGCACGACCATCGCCACGTGCCCGTACTCGACGCCGTTCGGGCCCGGGTACTTCACCGCGACCACGGCGTGGTGGTCCAGCGGCTTCCCCCGCATCTCGCGGATGACGTCGTCGTAGCTGCCGCGCTCGGAGAAGGTCTCCCCGAACCGGCCCTCGAGGTGCTCGAGCGTGCCGCGGCTGCCCATTTCGTGCGGCAGGATCGGCTCGGCCGTCATGTCGCCGCCGCGCTGCCGGTCCAGGTATGCCTCGGGACCGCGCGTGCAGTTCGTCAGGTAGCCGTTTTCGAAGGCGCCCGGCTGGTGGAAGCCCGGGTTGACGTCGCGCAGGTGCGGGTGGCGGTCGTGGACGTAGGCCGCACGCTCCGACGGCGTCGTCCCGCCGGCGTGGATGGCGGGTTCGGCGGGCGGGTTGGTGGCCCGGGCCAGCCGCGAGTAGTCGTGGACCGACACCGGGGGCGGCGGCGGTGCCGCGGGAGCGTCCTGGACGTCGTGGACCGACTGGTGCTCCGGCTGCGGCGTGACGTGCTCCGGCTCGCCGAGGCCGCCGAGCCGTTCCATGATCGCCGCCTGCTTGCGGCGCTCGAACTCGGCCGCGTTGTGGTCGTTCTCGGCGCGGCGCTCGGCCATCTTCTCGCGCGCGGCCTCGGGCTCGAGGTAGCGCGGGTGGCCGGGCCCGATCTCCTCGGCCACGATGACCCACTTGCGGCGGCCGTCCGGCCCGATCTCCAGCCGCTTTTCGTGCACCAGGAGCTGCGTCCCGGGCGGCGACAGCGATTCGCGCTCGCCCGGGTTCTCGGCGAGCTTCGAGATGTCGCGCAGGTTGTCCGACCGGACGTGCAGCTCGATGTCGTCGCCGAACTTCGACGTCGAGAACTCGCCGGTCTTGATCGAGGCGCTGGAGAACGCGGGCTCGACGATCACCGAGCCCGGCTCGTACGGCTTGGCGACCAGGTCGGCCAGGTGCGGGTCGCCACCGACGTCGTAGGCGCGGATGGTCTCGCCGGACTCGGGCGTGATCTGGTTGAGGCCGTCCACGATCGCGCGCGTGTTCTGCTGCGCGAGGTCGAAGCCGGGGTGGCCGGGCCCGCGGCGCAGGGCCTCGTTGACGTCGTAGGCGTACTCGCCGCGGGTGTAGCCGTGCAGCGCGACGGCGCCGTCGTCGGTGACCGGCAGCCCGGCGGCGTCCCGGCGGGCCAGCGCGCGGTCGTGGACCTGCTGGTAGATGTCCTCGTCGCCGACCGCCCGGCGGATGCTCTCGTGGTCGGCCGGCGTGCCGCGGTGCTCGCGGTCGAAGAGGTAGCCCTCGTCGTGCACGACGCGTTCGGACGGCGGGTTGAGCCGGTCGCTGATCGGCGCGCTTTCGACGACGTGGTGCGGCGGCGCGTCCCCGCCGCCGAGCGGCAAGGTGTGGATCCCGGTGGCGTCGTGCGGCAATTCGGCGAGCCGCCCGGTGACGGGATCGGCGAAGAGCACCCCGTGTTCGGTGTGCACGCCGGCGATGAGCCGCGACTCCCCGTCCGGCAGCTCGAAGGCCACGGCGGTCCGTGCCCCGACGGGACGTTCGCCGAGGTCACGGGCGACGTCGTCGAAGCTCCCGCGGCTGTCCCACGGCCCGCCGAGCTGTTCGCCCACGCTCTGCTGCCCAGCCGGCCCGGCCACGACGTCCTCGCCGTTCATCCGCCGATCGAAGGCGGCCATCGATTCGGCGGCGTTGGTCCGGTAGCCGGTTTCGAGGCCGTCCGGGCTGTAGTGGTTGCGGGTGTTGACCGCACCGAGCTCGGGAACGGCGTCCCGCACGAGGCGAGCGTGCTGCTGCGGCGTCTCGACGGACCCGGCGTGCAGCACGGGCTGACCACCCGGAGTGAGCGGCTCGGCAAGCTGCGCCCACCCCCCGTCCGGCTCCCCGGTGGCCGGCGGCCGCCGTTCGGGCAGCGGTTCGGCACCCGGGGGGTCGAAGGCGTTGAGCTTGCCGGCCAGATCACCGCTCGGTTTGTGTTCGGGGTGCTCGGCGTAGAACTGCTCGAGCTCTGCGTCGGCTTCACGCTGCCGGCGCGCTTCGTCGGCGCGTTCCTCGGCCCGGCGCTGCTCGATCGCCTCGCGGGCATCGGCCTCACCGAGATGTCCCGGCTCCCCGGGCGCGACCTCTTCGGCGTGCACGATGTAGTGCGGCTCGCCGGGCTGACGCGGGTTGGCGTTGGGGTGCCCGGGGCCTTCTTCGATGCCGGTGATCTTGAACTGCGTCCCGGCCTTGAAGAGGACTTCGTGCTCGTCCTTGAGGCTGGCCAGGTCCTCGACGTCCCGCCCGGTCTTGGACTGGATCCGCATCTCGACTTCGCCGGGGAACTTGCTGCGCGGGTGCTGCGCGTCGACCTTCGAGGAGCTGAGGAACGACGGTTCGGTGATGTGCGCACCGTCGTGGAACCGCGCGAGGAAGGCCTGCAGCCGCGAGAGATCACCCTTGAAGTCGACCCGCCGCGAAACGACCCCTTCGTGCGGCGGAAGCTCGTTCAGCCCCGAGACCAGCGCGGCGGCCTGAGGAGCGAGGTGCGGAAGCTCGGGCCCACCCATCCGGAGGGCGTGGTTGAGCGGGCCGACCATCTCGTACCGGGTGTAGGCGTGCACGGCAACGGCCCCGGCATCGGACATGCAGGGATGGGCGAGGTCCCGCTTGGCGAGCGCCTCCCGCCGGACCTGTTCGTGCCGCCACTCGCCATCGACCCGGCTGTGGTGCCCGGAGTCCATGAAGGTGTCCTCGATCCGCCTGATCCCGGCGGGATCGTCGGTGTGGAACCGAGGATCGGTGAGGTAGGGCTCGTCCAGGCGGGGCTGCCCGTAGTCGTGAGGTGCGGCCGGGTCTTGGTCGGTCCGGTCCTGGCCGGCGGCGTGGTCCTGGGGAGGTTCGGTGGCTTGCTCGCCCGGCCGCTCGTGAGCTGCTGCGTCCTGTGGCTCGCCTGCGTGGTCCTGCCCGGGCGCGTGGCGTTCGTCGCCAGCCGTCCGCTGCTCGGCAGCCGGGACTGGTTCACCGGCGCGGTCTTCGCCGGGCGCGCGCTGATCCGGCTGCTTGGCAGCCGAGGCCGGTTCGTCGGCGTGGTCCTGCCCGGTTGCGTGCTGGTCCATCCGTTCGCCAGCGGGCTGCTCGGCCGGGCGTTCGCGGGAGGGCTCGCGATCGGCCGTGGGCGAGCTTCCGTCCGCGGGCGTTCGCTGGTCGCCAGGCGCGCCTGGCTGCGTCTGCTCGGCGGGCGCAGGCGTGCGCGGATCCGGCCGTTCGGCACCGACCGGCCTCTCGCCCAACGGCGACTGTTCGCCCGTCGGCTGCGGCGTGTGCTCGGCCGGCCGCGGCTGCTCCCCCGTCCGTGGCGGCTCGAACGGCCCCCGCGGCGTCAGGTGCTCCGGCGGCGGCCCGAACCGAGGCGGCGGAACCTGAGGCGGCCCAGCAGGCCGAACCGGCCCCAGCCGAGGATCATGCGGCGGCCGTCCCGGCGGCGGCGGCATCGGCGGCCGCCCACCCGGGTGCGGCCCAGGTCCCTGCGGACCCCGAGGCTGATGCGGATACCCACCCGGCCGCTGCCCGCCCTGAGGCGGCACCCCGCGCGGATCCCGGGGAGGCAACCCACCCTGCGGCCCCTGCCCACCCCCATGAGGCGGACGTCCCCCAGCAGGCAACGGAGGCGGCCCACCCGGAGAACCAGGCGAAACCGAATGCGGCGGCAAACCGCCCTGCCCCCCAAGCGGCGCCTGCCCCCCACGAAGCGGCGGCCCACCGCCTTGAGTCCCCTGCCCACCGAGGGGCGGCTGTCCACCGGGCTGCGCCCCGTGCGGTGGCTGCCCACCAGGCTGACCCGCCTGTCCCCCAAGGGGCGGCTGCCCACCGGGCTGCGCCCCGTGCGGTGGCTGCCCACCAGGCTGACCCGCCTGTCCCCCAAGGGGCGGCTGTCCACCGGGCTGCGCCCCGTGCGGTGGCTGCCCACCAGGCTGACCCGCCTGCCCCCCAAGCGGCGGCTGCCCGCCAGGCCGCGCCCCATGAATTGGCTGCGCACCGGGCTGACTCGCCGGCCCGCCGAGCGGCGATTGCCCGCCAGTCTGTGTCCCGTGCGGCTGCTGCCCACCGGGCTGTCCCCCGTGCGGCGGCTGTCCACCGGACTGGAGCGGCTGCCCACCGTGCGGCGGCTGCCCACCGTGCGGCGGCTGCCCGCCCGGCTCCATCCCGTGCTGCGGCTGCCCACCGGGGTGAGCCGTCGGCGCGCCGTGCGGCTGGCCGCCAGGTCGAGGTGCCTGCCCGTTGAACGGCGGGTGCCCACCCCGCTGCGCACCGTGGAGCGGCTGCCCGCCCGGCTGCGTGCCGTGCGGCGGTTGAGCGGCCTGCCCACCGTGCAGCGGTTGCCCGCCCGGTTGCGTGCCGTGTGGCGGTTGGGTCGGCTGCCCGCCGTGCGGCGGCTGGCCACCGTGCGGCGGCTGGCCACCGAGATGCTGCGCCTGGCCACCGTGTTGCGGCCGTCCGCCCTGCGGGGGTTGGCCGCCTGGTCGATACCCACTCGGCGGCTGACCGCCTTGCAGCATCCGGCGGGGGTCCTGCGGCGGAACCCGTCGGGGCTGCTCGCCGGTCGGTGGCGCGGATGGTCGCGGACCAGGGGTGCCCGCTCCGCCGCCGTTCGGTAACCCACCCGGCGGTGGGGGCGTGAAACCGCCCGCTGGGGGTGCCTGCTGCGGTGACGGTCCGCCTTGGAACGGCCCCCCATCCGTCGCGGACGGCTGGCTCGGGCCGCCCGTGAAGCCGGCCGCTCCGACGTTTTCCTGGGGGCGTCCGCTTTGGCGACCCGGCTCCGGGGCGAACCCCGGCTGGGCCATTCCGTAGCCGCCCTGGGGTGACGTGCCTGCCGGCGATGGGTGACTCTGCGCCGGTGTCTCGCGGTGCTCCGGCTGCTGGTCCACGCTCGGCCGGGACGCCTCCGGTGCGCGGTGCTCGGCTACCGGTTGCGACGCGGCTGGCTGACTCTCCGCACGCTGCTGCGGTTCGGGCTCCCGGCGGACCTCCGGCTCGGCCGCGGTCCGCGACTCCGGCGGTGCCTCGCGCCGAGGTTCGTCGACGCGTGGTTCCGGGGCCGTCTCGTGGCGTGGCTGCTCGCGTTCCGCGGGGGATGCCGAGGAGGTTTCGTGGCGAGGTTCTTCGCCTCGCGACTCCGGCGCGGATGCCGCCTCCTGGCGTGGTTGCTCGCTGCGCGTTTCCGGCGCGGACGAAGCTTGATGAGGCTCTTCACCCCGCGACCCGGGCGCGGATGCCGGCTCCTCACCTCGCGACTCCGGCTCGGAGGCGCCCTCACGACGCGACTCAGGCTCCGAAGACGACTCGCGATGCGACTCAGGCTCCGAAGACGACTCGCCCCGAGCCTCAGACTCCGAGGTGGACCGAGACTCAGGCTCCGAACCCGATCGAGACTCGGATTCCGACCGAGACTCCGACCCACCGGACCCACCCGAGTCCCCATCCGCGTCCGCCCGCGGAATGTTCGCCTCGTGAACCGAGTGCAGCTGCTCCTTCGCGCCCCCAACGGCACCCCCGACCGCCCCGCTCGAAGCGCCCATCAGCAGCTGCTCCGGCGTCAGCGACCCCAGATCCCCCGTCACCGCCGCCTGGCCGACGGTCTGCGCCACGCCCTCGACCGCGCCCCGCGCTCCGGCCCGCATCGCCGCGTCCGCGACCTGGCCGCCCGCGCTGTGCGAGAGCCCCTCCGTCGCTCCGCGGCCGATCGAACCCGACGCCGCCCCCACGACGCCGCCGACCGCTCCCGAGATCGCCGCGTCCGAGGTCTTCGACCAGTCCCAGTCCTTGCGGTCACCCTTCGCCATCTGGAGGCCCTGGATGCCCGCGTCCATGCCGAGGTTGATCGCCTCGTTCTTGAGGATCTCCATCCCGATCTTCTTGAGACCCTGCTTGAGCAGCTTCTCCAGCAGCTCCTTCGCGACCTGCTTGAACCCCTGCTGCGCCAGCTTCTCGAGCAGCTGCCGGAACAGCATCTGCACGGTCATCCGGGTCGCGATCTGGGCCGGCGCGATCCCCGCCGTCGAGCCGCCGAACGTCACCGCCGCCGCCGCGATCATCGCCGCGATCTGGGCCGCCAGGACGATCAGGGAAATGATGATCATGTACTTCGTGTATTCGACGTCCAGCGCCGTCTGGTCACACGAATCGCCCAGGGCCTTCGCCGCGTCCGCCAGCTGCTTGAAGTAGGCCTCGTCGCCCTCGACGAACTTCTTCCACTGCTCCGCGAACGCGTCGGCGCCGTCACCCGTCCAGTTGTCGCGGATGCCGGACGCCGCCTGGTTGCCCGTCTCGGACACCGGACCGATCGCCGACGACGCCGTGTGCCACGCGTCCCGCAACGCGCGCAGCTTCGTCTCGTCGCCTTCGGGCCAGCTCTCCCCGACGACGATCGGCAGCAGCCACTTGACCGCGTCGGGCATCTCCATACCCACGCGTCATTGCCCCTTGCCGAGCTGGGACGTCACGTCTTCGTCCGCCCCCGAAAGGGCCTTCATCGACTTGGCGACGTTCTGCTGCATCCCCCGCAACCCCGCGACGAGGTTCGTGAAGCCTTCGACGGCGCCCTGCGCGCCCGGCACGTAGTCCTTGGCGAACTCCTTGCCGGACTCGTCGCCGCCCCAGCACTCGCCCTGCGCGGCGAGCGCCGACGAAAGCGCCTTCGCCGCGTTGTCGAGCGCGTCGGCCGCCGTCACCAGGCCGTTCGACGCGCGGACGACCGCGTCCGGCTCCGCGGTGAACCCGGAACCCCCGTCCGGCATCAGTCGCCCCTCGTCATCCAGGACGACGGTGGCTCCTCGTCGTCGTCACGCGGAGGGCGGACGCGCTTCGGAGCGGGCTTCGGGGCCGGCATCGGCGGCGCCTGCTCGTTGCGCAGGATCGAGCCGCCTTCTTCGAACGACTCGGGCCGCGGGGCAGGCGGCGGTTCCTCGTCCAGGAACTCCGGGATCGGCGGCACCAGCCCGGCCAGCGAAGGCGCCCCCTCGACCAGGTCGGACAGGTCGGGCAGCCCCTCGGTGATCGGCGCCATCAGGTCCGCGATCTTCTGCTTGACCTGCAACGATCCCTGCCGCACCAGCGACTGGACGGTGTTCGCGAGCTGCGCGGGTGTCGTGCGCTCGAAGGTGGTCGGGGCGAATTCGAGTTTCGCGAGGCTGCCGCCGGCGTCGATGGTGGCGCGGACCAGCCCGTCGGGGGAACTGACCTGGGCGGTGGTTTCGGCGGCCGCGGCCTGGGCGTCACGCAGCTGCGCGGTCTGCCGCTCGAAGTTCTCCAGGAGGGTATCCATCCGGTCCTTCATCGCGGCATTGCGTGCTTCGAGCTGCGCACGGTCGTCGCCCGCGGTGGTCACAGGTGCCCCCGGTGTCCCTCGAACCTACTAATGACTTGCCGTCACCCTAATGCCAATGGAGCAGTCCTCGTGACCGGTTCGGGTGTTTGCGTCAGCGAATCGCACGCCGCCGGGCGAGCGCGTACCCCGCTCCGCCGACGAGGTAGCAGACCGTCGCGGCGATCAGCAGGCCCGGCGAACGGCCGTCGTCCGGCACCACCAGCGCGCCCAGGGAAACCGCCGCGACCTGGGTGATGTTGAACAGCGTGTCGTACAGCGCGAACACCCGGCCGCGGGCTTCGTCCGCGACGTCGAGCTGGATCGACGAATCGACGCAGAGCTTGAGCACCTGCCCCGCCCCGGTGATCACGAACGACGCGACCAGCGCGAGCGGCAGCAGCATCGGCAGGCCCAGCGCGGACTGGGCGATCGCCGCCAACAGCAACGACCCGAGCACCGCGCGCAGCCGCCCGAACCGGCGGATGAGCCGCGCGGTCAGCAGCCCGGCCAGCAGCAACCCGGCTCCGGCGAGGACCGCCATCTGCCCGAGCCCGGGCAGGCCGGCGCGGAAGACGCCGTGGTCGGTGAAGTAGTTGCGCATCAGCAGCACGGTGACAAGCAGCGACACCCCGAACGACGCCCGGTGCGCGAACAGCGCGATGAAGCCGGCGGTGACACTGGGCGCGCGCCAGGCGTGCCGGGCACCGTCCGCCAGCCCGCGCGCGACGGCGAGCACCGGGTTCGTCGGCTCGTCCACCACCGTCGGGCCGAGCACGCCGCGGGCGAAGCCGCGCGCGATCAACGCCGAGACCAGCGTGCCGAGCACCGCGAACGCCGTGGTCTCCGCCGAGCCGACGTCGTTGCTGCCGAACAGCGCGCGCAAGCCGATCGCGCAGCCGCCGCCGATGACCGCGACCACCGAGCCGAGCGTCGTGGCGAAGGCGTTCGCCGTCACGACGCTCTCTTCCTCCACCACATGCGGCAGGGACGCCGAAAGCCCCGAGCCGATGAAGCGGGAGATGCCTTCCGCGGCCAGGGCCAGCGAAAACAGGCCGAGCCCGCCGAAGCCGAACCCGACGGCGGCGGACGCGCAGACGATCGCCAGCCCGCGCAGGAGGTTCGCGAAGATCAGGACTTTCCGCCGGTCCCAGCGGTCCAGCAGCGCGCCGGCGAACGGCCCGACGACCGAGTACGGCAGCAGCAGCGCGGCGAACCCGCCCGCGATGGCCAGCGGATCGGCGGCACGCTCGGGATTGAACAGGACCGCGCCCGCGAGACCGGCGCGGAAGACGCCGTCGCCCCAGCTCGCGGCGAAGCGCGTGAAGAGCAGACGCCGGAAGTCCGGGTCCTTGAGCAGCTCCCGAGGGCCTCTTCGCGCGGTCGCCGTCCGGGCGCTGATCGTCACGAAGCCAGAGTAGAGGGTGGCCGGCGCACTGAGGTCGCCTCTCGGCGGCTATGCGCAGTGTGGCTCCAGCCGGACGGTATTCCACAAAGGCGGTTCTTCAGTGAGCCCGGGGGACACGGAGTGCGCCGGCCACATGTTTCAAACGGGGCTCGTGGGGCGATTGTTCCCGAGCCGAAGTAATTCGCCGGGCCAAGGGTGGGATCATGGGTCGCGTGCCAGCGGACGCCGAGGTTGAACCGGGAACGCTCCTGGTCGCCGCCCCCACGATGGTCGACCCCAACTTCCGCCGGACCGTGGTGTTCGTCATCGACCACCGCGAAGAGGGCACGCTCGGCGTGGTCTTGAACCGGCCGAGCGACGTCGCGGTGCACGACGTGCTGCCGAACTGGGGCGGGCACGTCGCCGAGCCGCAGGCCGTGTTCGTCGGCGGCCCGGTCGAGAAGAAAACGGCGTTGTGCCTGGCCGCGTTGCGCACCGGCGAGACGGCGGCGAGCGTGCCGGGCGTGATCGCGGTCCGCGGCCCGGTCGCGCTGGTCGACCTGGACACCGACCCTGAAGCGCTGGTGCCGAAGGTCCGCGGCGTGCGCGTCTTCGCCGGGTACGCGGGCTGGGACTCGGGGCAGCTGGCCGGCGAGATCGAGCGCGACGACTGGGTCATCGTGCCCGCGCTGCCGAGCGACATCCTGGCCTCGCCGGACGGCGACCTGTGGAGCCAGGTCCTGCGCCGGCAGGGCATCCCGCTCGCCCTGCTGGCCACCCACCCGGGCGACCTCCAGCGGAACTAGGCGTCGTCCTTCTTGAAGACGCCGCAGCCGCCGGCGCCGCACGCGCAGCCGCTGCAGCCGGCCGGCGCCGCCGGAGCCGGGGCGGGCACGGTCAGCGCGGCCCGGTTGCCGAGCACGCCACCGCCCATGACCAGCACGAGCATCGCGAGCACGCCCGCGAGCGCGGCGGAAACCAGGCCCCCGGTCGTCGGCATGGCCAGCCCGGCCAGCCCGGTGAGCACGGCGATCGCGCCCCCGGCCATGGTCGGCAGGCCCGCGACGCGGTTGGCCAGCTTGAACGCCTCTTCGCTGCGCAGCGCCGCTTCCGTGCGCACCCCGGTGCCGCCCTCGCGCGTCAAGCGCTCGCGGAACCCGAGGAACCCACCAAAACCGACGAGCAGACCCAGCACGACCGGAACCAGCGCGATAGCGAACACGGGGTCAAGGATAAGCGTGACGTCCCGGCAACCTGCCGGATACCCTGATCGACTGTGCTACAGGCCATGTCACCGCGTGTACTGTCCACCGTCCTGACCGCTGCCCTGATCGGGGGAATCCTCGCCGCGACCCCGGCGGTTACGCGCTGATCTGCGACGGCGCCGGCAACAAGGTGCGCGTCTACGAGATCGACACGAGCGGGGCGACGAACGTCCTGAACGTGCCGTCGCTGGCCGGCGCCAAGCACGTCAAACCGGTGAAGAAGCGGTTCCTCTTCGACGCCGCCGACCTCGGCCTGTCCACTGTGGACAACCTGGAGGGCATGACCTGGGGCCCGAAGCTGCCGGACGGCGAGCGTAGCTTGATCTTGGTCAGCGACAACAACTTCTCCGCGACCCAGGTCACCCAGTTCGTCGCACTGGCGGTCCCCTCCGAACGGCTTTGACCAGCAAGTTACGATGAAGGTATGAACACGGCTCGGCTGCTCCTTAGCCTGCCGCGCTGACCGGGCCCGGCCCGGCCGGCGCGGCGACCCCTCATGCCCTGGTGGCTGAGGGGTCGAGTTGTTTCTGGAGTAGCTCGATACGCGAAGGAAGACGGCGATGACCGAGACAACAGGGACCGACGTCCCGGCGCACCGGTATACGGCCGCGCTGGCGGGTCAGATCGAGCAGCGGTGGCAGGACCACTGGGCCGACCAGGGCACCTTCCACGCGCCCAACCCCGTCGGGCCGCTCGCCGTCGAGGGGCAGCCGGTGCCCAGCGACAAGCTGTTCGTCCAGGACATGTTCCCGTACCCGTCGGGCTCCGGCCTGCACGTCGGGCACCCGCTGGGCTTCATCAGCACCGACGTCTTCGCCCGGTACCACCGGATGATCGGGCGCAACGTGCTGCACACGATGGGCTTCGACGCGTTCGGCCTGCCGGCCGAGCAGTACGCGGTCCAGACCGGGCAGCACCCGCGCAAGACGACCGAGGAGAACATCCGGACCTACCTGCGCCAGATCCGGCGCCTGGGCCTGGGCCACGACGAACGCCGTCGCATCTCCACGATCGACCCCGAGTACTACCGCTGGACGCAGTGGATCTTCCTGCAGATCTTCAACTCCTGGTACGACACCGAGGCGGGCAAGGCGCGCCCGATCGCCGAGCTGGAGGCCGCCTTCGCCGACGGCTCCCGGCCGACGCCGGACGGCCGTGACTGGGCGGCGCTGAGCGCGTCCGAGCGGAAGAAGGTGATCGACGACCACCGGCTGGTGTACATCTCCGAAGCGCCGGTCAACTGGTGCCCGGGCCTGGGCACGGTCCTGTCGAACGAAGAGGTCACCGCCGACGGCCGCAGCGAGCGCGGCAACTTCCCGGTCTTCCGCCGCAACCTGCGGCAGTGGATGATGCGGATCACCGCGTACGCCGATCGCCTGGTCGACGACCTGGACCTGCTGGACTGGCCGGAGAAGGTCAAGTCCATGCAGCGGAACTGGATCGGCCGCTCGCACGGCGCCCGCGTCACGTTCAAGACCGGCGAAGACGCGATCGAGGTCTTCACGACCCGGCCGGACACCCTGTTCGGCGCCACCTACATGGTGCTGGCGCCGGAGCACCCGCTGGTCGACAAGCTGACAGCCGCCGCGTGGCCCGAGGGCGTCGACTCGCGCTGGACCGGCGGCGCCGCGACGCCCGCCGAGGCCATCAAGGAGTACCGCGTCGCCGCGTCGCGGAAGTCCGAGCTGGACCGGCAGGAGAACAAGGAGAAGACCGGCGTCTTCACCGGGGCGTACGCGACGAACCCGGTCAACGACAAGCAGATCCCGATCTTCGTCGCCGACTACGTACTGATGGGCTACGGCACCGGCGCGATCATGGCCGTCCCCGGCCAGGACGTCCGCGACTGGGAGTTCGCCGAGAAGTTCGGGCTGGACATCATCCGGACCGTGCAGCCCTCGGAAGGCTTCGACGGCAAGGCGTTCACCGGCGACGGCCCGGCGATCAACTCGGGCTTCCTGGACGGCATGGACGTCGCCGAAGCTAAGAAGACGATCATCGACTGGCTGTCGGAGAAGGGCGCCGGCACCGGGACCGTGCAGTACAAGCTGCGCGATTGGCTGTTCTCGCGCCAGCGCTACTGGGGCGAGCCGTTCCCGGTGGTCTACGACTCCGACGGGGAAGTGCACGCCGTTCCCGAGTCGATGCTGCCGATCGAGCTGCCCGAGGTCGCCGACTACTCGCCGGTGACGTTCGACCCCGAGGACCGCGACTCGATGCCGTCGTCGCCGCTGGCGCGCGCGACGGACTGGGTCGAGGTCGAGCTGGACCTGGGCGACGGCGTCAAGAAGTACCGCCGCGACATCAACACGATGCCGAACTGGGCGGGTTCCTGCTGGTACCAGCTGCGCTATCTGGACCCGACGAACCCGGAAACGTTCTGCGCGCCCGAAAACGAGCAGTACTGGATGGGCCCGCGGCCCGGCGAGTACGGCGCGGACGACACCGGCGGCGTCGACCTGTACGTCGGCGGCGTCGAGCACGCGGTGCTGCACCTGCTGTACTCGCGGTTCTGGCACAAGGTGCTGTTCGACCTGGGGCACGTGACGTCCAAGGAGCCGTACCGGAAGCTGTTCAACCAGGGCTACATCGAGGCGTACGCGTACACCGACGCGCGCGGTGTTTACGTCCCGGCCGAGCAGGTCGAGGAGCGCGACGGGAAGTACTTCTTCGAGGGCGAAGAGGTCACCCAGGAGTACGGCAAGATGGGCAAGAGCCTGAAGAACGTCGTCACGCCGGACGAGATGGCCGAGAACTACGGCGCCGACACGTTCCGGTTCTACGAGATGGCGATGGGTCCGCTGGCCATGTCCCGCCCGTGGGCGACGAAGGACGTCGTCGGTGCGCACCGGTTCCTGCAGCGGCTGTGGCGCCTGGTCGTCGACGAGGCGACCGGCGAGCTGCGCGTGTCCACTGAGGACGCTTCGGAAGCGGACCGCAAGGTGCTGCACAAGACCATCGCCGGCGTCCGCGAGGACTACGCGGAGATGCGGTTCAACACGGCCGGCGCGAAGCTGATCGAGCTGAACAACCACGTCACGAAGGTGTACGGCGCGGCCGCGTCGACGCCGCGCGAGCTGGCCGAGCCGCTGGTGCTGATGCTGGCGCCGCTGGCCCCGCACCTGGCCGAGGAGCTGTGGCACCGGCTGGGCCACGCGGATTCGCTGGTGCAGGGCCCGTTCCCGGTGGTGGACGAGAAGTACCTGGTCGAGGACTCGGTCGAGTACCCGATCCAGGTCAACGGCAAGGTCCGGTCCCGGGTGACGGTGCCGGCGTCCGCCTCGCAGGATGAGGTGCAGGCGGCGGCGCTGGCGGACGAGAAGGTCGCGGCGATGGTCGGCGACGGCTCGCCTCGCAAGGTCATCGTGGTGCCGGGCCGGCTGGTCAACATCGTCCTGTAGCGCGCTGTCGGAAAGCCGCCGGTGATCGTCTCCGGTTCTCGATTTGATTGAGCTGTCAACGAAAACGGCTCGAGCAAAGGAGAACCGGGGATGACCCTCGACGGCAAGGTGGCGCTGGTGACGGGCGGCAGCCGCGGCATCGGAGCGGCCACGGCACTGCGGCTCGCCGAGGACGGTGCGGACGTCGCGCTGACGTACCAGCACAACGGCGCGCGGGCGGCCGAGGTGGTCGAGCAAATCAAGAACCTTGGCCGCCGCGCGCTGGCGATCCAGGCGGATTCGGCGGACGCGGCCGCGGTTTCGGCCGCCGTTTCCGCTGCGGTGGCCGAGTTCGGCCGGCTCGACGTCCTGGTGAACAACGCGGGCGTCGGCTTCGTCGGCGCCTTCACGGAAACCGCGCTCGAAGACGTCGACCGGGTGCTGGCGGTGAACGTCCGTGGCGTGTTCGCGGCCACCCAGGCCGCGGCCGGCGTCCTGGCCGACGGCGGCCGCGTGATCACGATCGGCAGCTGCGTCACGGACCGCGTACCGGGCCCGGGCATGGCGCTGTACGCGACGAGCAAGGCGGCGATGGTCGGCCTGACCAAGGCGCTGGCCCGCGAGCTCGGCCCGCGCGGCATCACGGTCAACCTGGTCCACCCGGGCCCGACGGACACGGACATGAACCCGGCCGACGGCCCGTACGCGGCGGACCAGCGCGCGCTGACGGCGTTCGACCGCTACGGGAAGCCGTCGGAGGTGGCTTCGGCGGTGTCCTACCTGGCTTCACCCGGCGCCGAGTACGTGACGGCGGCGGTGCTGTCGGTGGACGGCGGCCACGCGGCCTAACCGGAGTAGAGCCCGATCTCCCGCGCCAGGTCGGCGAGCATCGATTCGAACAGGACGTCCGGTTTGGACATCGGGATCGGGTAGTTGCCGAAGACCTCGAGCGTGACGTGCCCGTAGAGCCGGGCCCAGAACTGGATCATCAGGTACGTCACGCCGAGGTCGATCTTTTCGACGGGCACCCCCTGATCGGACTCGACGAGCACGGTGACCAGCGACTCCTGGAAGGTCTTCAGGTCGTCCCGCAGCTCATCGGGCACCCCGCTGGCCGACGGCAGCACGATGTCGTGCCGCGCCAGCACCCGCCCGGCGGCGGCCAGGAAGATCCGCCCGAACGGCTCGTCGACCCGGCTCAGCGCACTCCCCGACGTCGACCCGATCCCCCCGGTCGGCGACGCGAAGACGAGCGTGAATTCCTTCGTGTGGGTGAGCGCCCACCGCCGGAAGCCCTTGCAGATGGCGAACAGCTGCAGCACCCCGTCGTCCGGCAGCTCGGCGATCTCCTCGGCGAGATCGTCGGCCAGGTCGGCGCAGACGTCCAGCCGCAGGTTCTCGACCAGATCGTCCCGCGACTCGTAGTACCGGTAGAGCGCGGGCGCGGTGATCCCCAGCTCCCGCGCGATGGCGCGCAGCGTGACCGCCTCCGGCCCCTGCTCGACGAGCAGTTTCCGGGCGGTCCGCCGGATGTCCTGTTCGGTAGCCGCACGCGCGCGACCCCTCCGAGTGGGGTGGCTCATCCGAACAGTCTAGGTGCTTAGTACGACAGATTTTGCATTAACGCGATCTCCGACGTAACGAAAAGGTGCAGCTCAGGCGCGCGCCTTGAGGTTGGTCAGCACGGTGTCGGCCACGCCCCGCCCGAGCTGGCAGGCGTCTTTTCCGGCCTGGACCGCCGAGTCGCCGATGCTGAGCGAGACCGAGTAGGTGAGGTCGTCCGCGACACCGACGACGATCACACAGGCCCGGTTGTCGGTCGTTCCGGCGTCCACGTAACCGATCGCCGGATGCCCCTGGATCGGCTCCAGGTCGTCCACCCAGCGTTCGGCCTTCGGCTTCACGTTCTTGTAGGGAAGGCTGAGTCCTTGCCCGGACTTGGTGTCGTAGCCGACCAGGATCCCGGCGGACGAACCCGAGGCGCTGGACCAGTCGCAGGTGGGGCCCAGTTCGGTGTCGCTCGCTTTCGGGGCTTTCGATTGCCCGAGGTAGCCCTTGAGTTGTTCGGCCGTCAGCGCCGAGTCGCAGGGGTTGCCGTCCAGCACGGCCGCCGGGAGCGGGTTGTCGACCTTCGGTGCCCCGCTGTTCGGCAGCCCCGCGCTGCCGGTGGAGCCGTTGCTGGTCGGTGCGGGGCTCGCCGTGCCGTTCGTCGGGCTCTTTCCCGTGCACGACGTCAGCAAAGCCGCACCCACGACGACTGCGGTGGCGGTCAGGAGAACGTGACGGCTCATTCGAGCGACCCCTTGATGGTCTTGGTCGAGTCTGCTGCTTGCTGATCCGCGGCTTCGGTGATGCCGAGGGCTTGCTGCAACCTCTGGATCAGCTCCGTGAGGTAGTTGAACTGGTAGTGCAGGTGGCCCTCGTAGTAGGCGCCCGCTTCGTTGATCCCGTTGGGCCCGTTCACCGCCGCTTGGCTGACCGGTTCTTCCGCCGGTGGTGTCGCCATCATCAAATAGCGCGCCGATCGCAACTGTTCGGAGAGCGCGTCACGTTGAGTCTTGGCCTTTTCGAGCATCGCGCGCATCTCGGCCGAGCTCATCGCGAACCCCTGTCCACCGGCCGGCCCGGCACTCGGCAGATCCGTCGCCCAGAAACCGATCCCGCTGAAGATCGAGCCCGTCATCGTCCTCCCCCTAACCCGTTCAGGGTCGCGTACAGCACCTCGGCCAGCGCATCCCGGGTCCCCGGCTGAAAACTGACCATCCGCTCGCGCCCCGGGTACACGTACGTCAGCACCCGGCCCGTGCCGGCCACGTCCACCGCGGTGATCGGTGCGCTGCGAGCGCCGCGGTTCACGGCGTAGCACTGGTGCACCCCCGTGCGCCGTGCCGCCATCAGCCGGCGTGCCCACGGCAACGGGTCGTGCCCGCGGTCGGCGGTCGGGTCGTCGAGGTCGTACGACTCCTCCACCGCGCGGCCCGAGAACCGCGCCTCCGGGATCGACACCGCCGAAATCCGCGCCGGCGGCACCGGGGGCAGCACGTCCACCAGCGACTCCGCGAGCCGCGACGGCTCCACGACGTCGATCCGGACCGTCTCGTCCTTCCGGATCAGCCGCAGCGCGTCCGGCCCCGATGCAGACACGAGCACCGTGCCCGATTCATCCGCTTCGACGTCGCCCAGCCACGCCGTGAACTGGTGGACGCCCTTCGCCAGGACGCGCAGGACGTCCCGGAACTCCCGCGTCAGCGTGCCGCCGGCCGCGAGCCGGAGCGAGGTCAGGACGTCGAGGACCTGCTCGTCGAGCCGCTTGCGGGTCTCGTCGCCGAGCCAGAGGTTGTCGGCGCCGAGGACCGCCGGCGGCCGGCCGTGCCGTTCCCACTCCCACGCCGTCAGCAGAGCCCTCTCGGGCAGGAAGATCACAGCCCGATCACCGGGGGCACCGTCCGCTCGTCGGAGCCGCCGAAGATGCTCTCCGGATCCGCCTCCACCAGGTACGACGCGCGCTGGTGCTCCGCGTCCTCCTCACCCTTGCCGCCCTTGGCGCCGGGGCCCATGCCGCCCATCCCCGGCGCGCCCGGCTTGCCCGCCGCGCCGCCGCGGACGCCGCCCGCCGCGCCGGGACGTCCTTCACCCGGGACGCCGGATCCGGTCGAAGCGCCCGGACCACGGACACCCGCGCCGGTGCCGCCGCTCGCGCCCGACGACGAGCCCGGCCCGAAACCGCCAGGGCCGAAACCGGGACCGAACCCACCACCGGGACCGGAACCGGGGCCGAATCCCGGCGTCGGTGGCTGGTAACCCGGCGGGTACTGCGTCGCCGACGGCGGCACGTAACCCTGCGCGCGAACACTGTCGTCCACGCCGGGCGTGTGCGACCCCGGCGGCAGCACCTGTCCCGGTGGAACGACCTGCCCCGGCGGCGTGACCCGCCCCGGAGGCGGTGGCGCGACCGGCGGGTGGACCGCGGGCGGCGGCTGAACCTGCCCGCCGATCGCCCGGTCGTCGTCGCCACCACCGGTCCGCGTCCGCTTGCGAGGCGGCGGCTCGACCGGGTCCTGCACCGTGAAGTCGCCGCCGGTGTACTCGCGGAGCTGGCCGTAGTCGATCGTCCGGGCCGCGGTGTTCGAGCTGGACTGCTGCGAATACGCGGTGTACCGCTCGACGTTCTCCTGCGCCTTCCGGTTGTACTGGTTGATCTTGTCTTCGGTGTCGGTGTCCCACGGCGTCGCGACGTCCCAGGCGCTGCGCGTCGGCGGCTGGTCGGTGACGTCCGGGTGCAGCGAGTTCTTCATCCGGTGGAACTGGTCGATCTGCGCCTGGGCCAGCGTCGAGTTGCGGTCCAGCGTCGTGGACGCCGAGGTCGCCGACGCCGTCAACGGCCGGAGCCGCTCCCGGGCCGCGTCCGACGCCCCGCCCGTCCACGCGGATTCGAGACCGGAAGTCAGCTCGCGCGTGCCCTGCTCCAGCCGGCGCTGGTAAGCCGACTGGTCGACGCCCGCCTGGTGCACCTTCTGCAGCGACTCGGTGCCGGGACCGTTCATCACCGCCTGGACCAGCTGAGCGGGCGAGAGCCCGGAGGCCTGCGGGTTCGCCGCCCCGGTGCCGGTCTGCGAGCCGACGTAGGCGCCCGCGACCGCGCCGGGCAGCCCACCCGCCAGCAGGCCGACACCCGCACCCGTCAAGACGTTGCCGAGCCGCTCACCGCCCGACTGGACGGCGTGCGCGATCTCCGACCCGACGTGCTTGGCAGCGTCGAGCATGTCGCCGAACAACCCCACCGAACCGCGCTCCCCTCGCGTTCGATCTCCCCTCTTGCGTCACGCACGATACCCCAGCGGTTACCGACGGTGTGGAGAATCGACCGGGTCAGGTGCTCGCACGTGCCACTGCGCGCAAAGACGGGTGGGGAAAACCGGAACCCTCCGAAACTGTCGGACCGGTGTGCCACACTCGGTGCTCGTACGGCTACTGACGTGAACAGGGGAGGTTCGCGTGTCGAATCCTGAGCAGCTGCTGGCGAGCTTCGACGCCAAGATCGCCGAGGCCAAACAGCGAGGCGACCGCATGCAAGCCGAAATGGCGGCCGTCTCGGTGGCCGAGCGCAGCCAGGACGGCCAGATCGCGGTCGAGGTCAACCACCTCGGCAACCTGGTCGGCCTGGAGATCGGGCACGCGGTGCGGGAGAAGGCGAGCCTCGCCGACGAAATCCTGCGCACCGTCCGGCGCGCGCAGAGCAAGCTGGCGGGCGCCGTGCAGGCCGGGATGCCGTCGATCGCGGGCACCGAGACCATGGACGAGCTGGTCCGGCAGCTCCACCACGAATTCCCGGAGCCGGAGCCGCAGGGCTTCGTGGACGGTGGCTACGCGGCGCCCGCGAACGAAGGGGCGCGCTTCATCGCCGAGGAACCGCCGGCGCCGAGGCCGAAACCGGCGCCGCCGCGTCCCGCGCCCGAGGCCGGCGCCGACGACGACTACTTCAGCGACGGCGACTACCTGCGCTGACCAGGACGACGAGGGAGGGAAGACCGTGACCGACATCCGGATCAAGCCGGAGCAGCTGCTGTCCCACGCCAAGAAGCTCGAACCGTTCGTCGACCGGTTCGCGAAGACGCTGGACGCGGCGGCCCAGGTCGTCGACCCGATGGCGTTCGGCCTCATCGGCCAGGCCTGCGGCCTCGGCGCGCTGTGCGGCGTCGCCCAGACCCTGGGCAGCGACTCCATCGGCCACGCGAAGAACGTGGCTCAGGAGCAGATCGATCGCGTGCGCACCTGGTCCCAGCACGTCGACTGGCGCGAGGAAGACGTCAAGGCGAGTTTGGAAGGCATCCACCTTGACTGAGAACGCGTTGGTGACCGAAGCCGAGAAGAAGGTCGAAGAAGGGTCGTCGGCGCTCGAAGGCGCCGGGATGGCGCAGGATTTTTGGGACGCGGCGACGAAGGCGGCCGACGACGACTGGACCGAAGGCCTGCTCAACCTCGGCTTCGGTGCCATGGGGGTGATGGATTTCCTCCGTGACCCGATCGCCGGCCTGGCGAGCATGGGGCTCGGCTGGCTGATCGAGCACGTCGAATTCCTGCGCGCCCCACTCGACTGGGTCACCGGGAACCAGGAACAGCTCGACGTCATGCAGGAGACGTGGAGTGGCATCAGCGACGAGATCGACGCCATCGCCAAAGACCTCCTGGAGACCGTGAAGGCGGACAGCGCGGAGTGGCAGGGGCAAGGCGCAGACGCGTACCGCGCGTTCGTCGCCGAGCTCGGCGATATGTACTCCGGGGTGGCGGGCGGCGCGAAGGCCGTCTCCGTCCTGATCGACGTCTGCAAGAGCATCCTCAACGTCGTGCGCAGCGTGCTCCGCGACCTGCTCACCGAGTGCATCGGCAAGCTGATCAGCATCCTCATGCGGTACCCAGGCCCCGCGGCGCCGGCGGGCCTGGCCGGCGAAGGCACGGCCGAAATCGCCCAATGCGGCTCGCGGATGTCGGAGTGGCTGAAGAAGCTCATGCGGGCCTTCCAGAAGGGCATCAGCCAGTTCAACCACCTCAGCGGGTTGTTCCGGACGGTCGGCCGGAAGCTGCTCGCCGCACTGCAGGACGCGGCCCGCGCGGCGCCGGGCGTCTTCAAGGACGGGCTCGAGGAACTGCCCAAGGCGCTCGGCGAAGAAGCCGGGAAGGAAGCGGGCAAGAAGACCGCGGGTGCCTACGACGAAGCCGACAAGGAGTACCGCGAGAACCACTACAACGAAAAGAAACCCGAACCGGTCTTCCGGCAGCAGGGTGGCCAGCGGATCTCCGGGTCGATCTAGCGCCGTGGTCCCGACGACTCCCGGCGAGCCGGAGACGGCCGCGGTCCAGGTCCGGCTGCCGATCCACAACACGCCGTCCGAACTGAGGGCGGCCGTCGGGTGCATGGCGTTCTTCGGCGTCGTGCTCGCTGCCGCGGCCGGAGCCCTGGCCTGGGTGCGGAGCGGAGATCCGGTCATGCACCTGGTCTCGCCCGTGCTCGGCGCGCTGGCGTTGCTGTGCTTCTGCGCCAGGCCGATCCTGCGGCGGTACCTCCGCCGCCACGGTGCATTGGTGACGGCGCGGGTCGAATTCGGCCCGGACGGCTTCCGGCAGCCGCTCGAAGACAAGACGACGCTGGTCCTCCCCTGGGACGACGTCCGCCGCTTCGACTTCCGCGGCGGGCAGCCCGGCGGCCGGGTCGCGCTCGCCGTTTCGCTGGTGGACGAGGAGGCGATCGAGAACCTGAATCCCGACTGCCGCCACAAGTCCGAAGACGGCTTCATCCTGTCCTCGGCGATGGCCCCGGAGGAGGCCGAAAAGGCCTCGGCGGCGATCGAGCGGTACCGCCCCGGCCTCGTCCGGTGGACGTCCAAGAACGTCCGGCGCGGCGGCTTCGGCGTGCCGAACCCGGTGAAGCTGCTGGTCAGGCGGTGGAGTGCGGACCAAGTGCGGACGGTCGTCCGCGCCGAGCAGGCTTCCGGCGGCCGGTTGCTCGTCCTGTGGGTAGCTTGGCTGGCCGTCATCGCCGACTTCGTGGCGCCGGCCTTCTTCGACATCCCGCCCGGCATCCCGCTGCCGGTCGCCGTGGCGATCTGGGTGCTGCTCCACCTGACGCGCTACCGGGGTCAACCCGGCGAATTCGTCCTGGCCGCCGACGCGATCACCTGGCAGCCCGAGGAAGGCGAACCGATCAGGGTGCGACGCGCCGAACTCGCCCGGTTGATCGCCGAGCCCTCGGCGAAGAAGGCCACACGCCACTACGTCTCGGTGCACGCGATCCTCCGCCGCGGCGAGGAGCGGCAGCTGGCAGCGAAAGTCTCCCCGGGCGCGGCCAAGAGCGTCATCGCGAAAGGGGGCGGGGCGCCGCCGACGCCGATCACTCGGGGGGCTACGTGATCGGCGCCGGCGACCTGATGCCCTGTCCGGCTCGCGCCGGCTGGAGCACCGTCATCACGTCTCGCGTGATGACGCACCTGGAGAGCGGGACCGGTCCGCCAAGTGACGTCCGGGGGACGAGCATCCCCCGATCAGGTGACGGGCATCCGCTGCTCGCATGATTGTCGCACTCAACGCCGGATAAGTTACAAAAACCTTCACTTTCCCCTGGTGCACCCTTCCCGACCTGGTCGGACGGCTTTCGTGGGACAGTGCGGTATGAACTCCGACGTACTCGTTGTGGGATCCGCCAACGCCGACCTCGTCGTCGCCGTGGATCGGCGGCCGGCGGGTGGCGAGACCGTGCTGGGCGGGGACACCGTCCTGTCCCCGGGTGGCAAGGGGGCCAACACGGCGGTCGCGGCGGGCCGGCTCGGCGCGGACGTCGCCCTGCTCGGCGCCGTCGGCGACGATCCCTACGGCCGGCTGCTGCTCGATTCGCTCCGCGCCGCCGGCGTCGACACCGGTCTCGTGCGCACCAGCGAGCGGCCGACCGGCATCGCCTACATCACCGTCACCCCGGACGGCGAGAACGCGATCCTGGTGTCCCCCGGCGCCAACTCCAGCCTGGAGCCGGCCGACGTCGACGCCGTCTTCGACGGGGTCGAAGTCATGGTCGCCTCGCTGGAGGTGCCGCTCCCGACCGTCGAGCACGCCGTCGCGCGGGCTGCCGAACGCGGCGTGCGGGTGCTGCTGAACCTGTCACCGGCGGCGAAGCTTTCTCCGGAGACGCTGGCCAAGCTCGACGTCCTGCTGGTCAACGAGCACGAGGCCGCGTGGCTCACCGGGCCCGGCGCGGACTTCCGGCAGCTGCTCGACCTCGGCCCGCGGGCGGCCGTCGTCACGCTGGGCGCGGCCGGCGCCGTGGTCGTCGAAGCCGGTTCGGTGAGCCAGGTCGAGTCGCCGAAGGTCGAAGCCGTGGACACCACCGGCGCCGGGGACGCCTTCGCGGGGGCGCTCGCCGCGTCGCTCGCCGATGGCGCCGACCTGGTCTCGGCGGCGAAGCGTGCGGTCCGCGTCGCGGCGTTCAGCGTGACGCGGCCCGGGGCTCAGCCGTCCTACCCGACCGCCGCCGACCTGGGGGAATGATCACCCGGAGGCCCGGGTTGCACGTCTCATGGGCGACTCGTTCGGCTCGGCCTGGTGGCGCGGCTACGCGGCTCAGCTGCGGGCGATCGCGGACGCACGCCGTCCCGACCGGCTCGCGATCATGCCGCTCGACGAAACCCTCAAGGCGCTCGGCAAGCAGACCGAGCTCGACGAAGGCGTCTACGACGTGCCGCTGGAGGGCGTCGTCGGCACGGTCGCCCGCGCCGGGGACTTCGACCGCGAGTTCCGGCCGCGCAACCGCGCGCTGCGCGACCGCTGGGAACACCTGACGCGGACGTCGGCGGACCTCCCGCCGGTGCGGCTCGTGCGGCTCTCCGAGATGTTCTTCGTCGAGGACGGCCACCATCGCGTCGGCATCGCCCGCGCCCGCGGCGCCCGGACCATCCGCGCGCGGGTCCGCTGGATCAGCACGGTCGCCTGCGCGTTGCGCTGCCTGACGCTCGCCGACCTGCCGTCGAAGACCGCCGAGCGGATGTTCCTCGAGCGCGTCCCGCTGCCCGACGACGTCCGGCTCGGACTCTGGCTCGACGACCCGGCCGACTGGTTCCGGCTCGCCGACTCGGCCGAGGCCTGGGGATTCCGTCGTATGCTGGCCGGACGGCCCGTCCGCAGCCGCGGCGAATTGGCCGACTCCTGGTGGCACGAGGAGGTCCGGCCGGTGCTCGAGCAGGTACGGCAGCGCGGTTTGTGCCCGCCACCACGAGATATCCAGGCCTACCTGAGCTATGGTCTAGACCATGCCTGAAGTTGCCGCCGCCGTGCCCGAGCCTGCTGCCGCCTCCGCGGGACCCCTCTCCGGGGTCGCCGTCAGCCCTGGCCGCGCCAGCGGTCCCGTCGTCCGGGTCGCGGAGCCGCTCGGCGAGCCCGCGGCCACCCCCGCCCCGGCCGATCCGGCCGCCGAGGCCGCCCGGATCGCCCCCGCGGCCGCGACCGTCGCCGGCCGGCTGGAGAAGCAGGCCGAGACCGCCACGGGCGAGGCGGCGACGATCCTCATCACCACTGCGGCGATGGCGGCCGACCCGGCGCTGGCGGCCCAGGCCGAAACGCTGGTCAAGACGCAGGGACTGCCCGCCGCACGCGCCGTCTACCAGGCCGCCGAAGGCTTCGCCGAAGCGCTGGCCGCGGTCGGCGGGTACATGGCCGAGCGCGTTCGCGACGTCCGCGATGTCCGGGACAGGCTGATCGCCGAGCTGCTCGGCATCGCCCCGCCCGGGGTGCCCGAGCTGGCGTCGCCGAGCGTGCTGGTCGCCCGCGACCTGGCCCCGGCCGACACCGCCGGCCTCGACCCGGCGAAGGTGCTCGCCCTGGTCACCGAAGAAGGCGGCCCCACCAGCCACACCGCGATCCTGGCGCGGGCGCTCGGCATCCCGGCCGTCGTGGCGGTGCGCGGGCTGCTGACCCTGGACGCGCAAGCGCTTGTGGTCGACGGTGACACGGGCATCGTCGAGGTCGCCGACCCGTCGGCCCCGGTCGTCACGGCCACGGTGGCCCAGCTCGCCGAGTGGAACGGCACGGGAGCGACGGCCGACGGCCACCGCGTAAAGGTCTACGGCAACGTCGGCTCCCCGGCCGACGCCCAGGCCGCGGCGGACGCGGGCGCCGAGGGGGTGGGCCTGTTCCGCACCGAGTTCTGCTACCTGGACGCGGCGGACGAGCCATCGGTGGCCGACCAGCGCGCGGCGTACACGGCGGTGCTGTCGCCGTTCCGCGGCAAGCCGGTGATCGTGCGGACCCTGGACGCGGGCGCCGACAAGCCCCTGGCGTTCCTGTCCCCGGAGGCCGAGCCGAACCCGGCGCTGGGCGTGCGGGGCTTGCGCGTGGCGTTCGACCGCCCGGAGGTGCTGGACCGCCAGCTCGAAGCGATCGCCGGCGCGGCGGAGGACTCGGGCGCCGAGGTCTCGGTGATGGCCCCGATGGTGGCCACGGTCGAGGAAGCGGCCTGGTTCGCAGAGCGCGTACGCGCAGCAGGCATCGCCCGCGCGGGCGTGATGATCGAGATCCCGGCGGCGGCGCTGAGCGCCCGCGAAATCCTCGAAGCGGTGGACTTCGTCTCGGTGGGAACGAACGACCTGGCTCAGTACACATTCGCGGCGGACCGCCAGCTGGGCGCGGTGGCCAAGCTGAACGACCCGTGGCAGCCGGGACTGTTGCGCCTCCTGAAGCTGATCGGCGACGCGGCAAAGCAAACAGGAAAACCGGCCGGCGTCTGCGGCGAAGCGGCGGCCGACCCGAGGCTCGCCCTGGTCCTGGCAGGCTTGGGTCTGACGAGCTTGTCGATGAACGCCCCGGCGATCCGAGCGGTCGGAGCAAGCTTGGCGGCGGCAACGCTCGCAGAGTGCGAAGCCTTGGCGGAGGCAACGCTGGCAACGTCAGACCCGACATCCGCCCGCGCGGCGGCGCGGCCCTGATACCCGACGCCGACCTGGCCGCCCGCGCCGCGGCCAGGGTCGGCCGGGCGGTTGGTCGCCCCAGGTCGCCTCTCTTGGGGCTCACCCGGCCGCTCTCCGCCCTGGGGCCCTGATCTCGACCACCAGAACAGCCAGCTCCACCGCCTCGCCCGAACGCGCCCCGACCAGCCCGGTCCGCCGCCGGCTCGGCTCGCCTTACGGCCCCGGATCCCGCCGCCTGGCTCGCACGGCCGACTCACCCGGCCCTGCCGACCAGCCCGGCCTGCCGCCCCGCCGCCGGTCCGGTTCGGCGATTTCCCGGATGCTCGGCTCACCGGCCTGCAGCTGCAGTTCGCGCATCGCGGCGAAGAGCTGGCTCAATGCCTGGCCTGCCTGGCCTGCCGACTCGCCCGGTTTGCCGACCGGCCAACTCGCCCGCCGCGGTCCGAGCTGCCATCCCGCCCGGCTGCTGCCCGGCTCCGTCGCTGATCCGGTCCGCGACCCGGCCTGCTCGTTTCGCCCGAGCGCGAATCATCCCCGCCCGCGGGGGCGCCCCCCACTTTCAGTCTATCGGTCATCACCGACAGTGCTGGCCTGTGCGAACCTTGATCAGCGTGGTTGTCCACATTGATCGAGGGGTGTGGGCAACCACGCCTCACGGCCCACGAAGCCCATAACCCCCCGCGCGAAATCCCCAGCGAGTTGTCGATCCCGCCCGCGCCCGCTCGACGAAGAGGTGAGAAGCGAAGCACCCCGAGTCGAGAGGACCTCACCATGACCGCCACCATCGCCGCCCCGGCCGAAGCCGGCGAGGCCGAAACCGGCGAGGCCCGAACGAGCGGGGCCCGAAGGAGCCGGGCCCAAGCGAACGAAGCCCAAGCGAACGAAGCCCAACCCGCAAGGGCCGGGCGGCGGGAGTGGATCGGGCTGGCCGTGCTGGCTCTGCCCACCCTGCTCGTCTCGCTCGACGTCTTCGTCCTCGTCCTCGCCCTTCCGAAGATCGCCACCGCGCTGCACGCCGATGGGACGCAGCAACTCTGGATCATGGACACCTACGGCTTCATGGTCGCCGGGTTCATGGTCACCATGGGGACGCTCGGCGACCGGATCGGGCGGCGGAAGCTGCTGCTCGTCGGGGCCGCCGCCTTCGGGCTGGCCTCCGTCGGGGCCGCCTTTGCGCCCAGTGCCGGGATGCTCATCGCCGCTCGGGCCGTGCTCGGGATCTCCGGGGCCACCCTTGCCCCCTCGACCCTCTCCCTGATCGGGACCCTCTTCAAGAACCCGCAGCAGCGCGCTCAGGCCATCGGGATCTGGGCCGGCTGCTTCACCGTCGGCGCCATCATCGGGCCGATGGTCGGCGGGCTCCTGCTCGAGCACTTCTGGTGGGGCTCGGTCTTCCTGCTCGGCGTCCCCGCCATGGTCCTTCTCCTCGTCATCGGCCCGAAGCTGCTGCCCGAATACCGCGACGCGCAGGCCGGCCGGCTCGATCTCCCCAGCGTCTTCCTCTCGCTCGCCGCCATCCTGCCCGCCGTCTACGGCGTCAAGGAGCTCGCCCGCGATGGCTTCCACCCCGTTCCGGCCGCCGCCCTGCTCGCCGGGCTGGCCGTCGGGTACGTCTTCTACAAGCGGCAACGCGCCTTGAAGGACCCGCTCGTCGACTTCAGCCTCTTCGCCGCGAAGGCCTTCCGGACCACGCTCGGCGGGATGCTCCTGTTCAGCATGCTCGGCGGCACGACCATGCTCTTCACCGCACAGTTCCTGCAGGTCGCGCAGCACCTCTCGCCGGTCGGGGCCGCGCTCGGGCTGCTGCCCGGGATGGCCGCCTCCACCGTCAGCTTCCTCTCCGCGCCGCACCTCGCTCGGCGGATCAAGACGCACGTCCTCATCGCCGGTGGCGTTGCCCTCGCCGCGGGCGGCATGGCGATCCTCGCTCTCGCCGATCCCGCGGCCGGGCCGGGGTGGCCCGCGCTCGGGTTCGCCGTGACGTCGCTGGGGGTCGGGCCGATGGTCGCCCTCGGCACCGACCTCGTCGTCGGCTCGGTTCCGGAGCGGAAGGCCGGGGCCGCCGCGTCGCTGGCGCAGACCGTCAACGAGTTCGGCTACGCCATCGGCATCGCGACCGTCGGCACCCTCGGCAACGCCGTCGTCCGCGCGCACGGCTTCGCCGCCGGGCTGCACGTCGTCGCCGGGCTGGCCGCCGTGGCCTTCGCTTCCCTCGTCTGGTTCGTCGCGCGGAACCTGCGGACCGCCTGAACAGAAACGAAGGCCTCCCCACCCGATGCCTGGGTGGGGAGGCCTCCTTGACGCCGGGGGCAGAGGGGCCCCGGCTAGCCGAAGATGCCGCGCCGCGGGTGGCGGACGACCAGGGAACCGCCGTGGACGCGGCCGCTCAGCACGTAGCGCGGGTTGCCCATGCGGCCGTTGCTGCGCGTCTTGTCCTCCATCGAACCGAACTTGACGTCGCCGATCGCGTTGAGGTCCACCGCCGCGTGCTCCGGGATGATGATCTCGACCGAACCCCACTTGGCGTCCAGCTCGAGGTACACCACCGGCGACTGGACCTGGGCCTCGGTGAAGTCCAGCTTCGTCGAGCCGTACTTGTTGCGCACCACCAGCTGGGACGGCACCACCCACGGCCCGCCGCGGTGCAGCGACGAGTACTTCGCGTTCAGCTCGACCCGCTGCCCGCTCGGAAAGCCGCTGTAGCCGGCCGGTGCCGCGT